>DATKKD010000122.1:0-2313 GCA_035543435.1 Thermoplasmatota archaeon | reverse complement strand
AAGCTCATCAAGTAATTTGTTTTCATCCTGCTCTATCTGATTCTTTGCGCTTTTCGCCATAGCTCTATAAATCTCCGAAAATTTTTTATGGTTAACCATTTATCCTATAAGAATATATCGTATGTAACAGGATTGAATGGGAAAAATTGACAGGGTTTCAATAAAAAGGATTATAGGAGATTAGACCGTATCGGGAGGAAAAGAAAAAAATATTGGATCTAACCTCCTAGTCAGCTCGAATACGACATGGATAAAAAATTTTTCTAGGAGCGGGTGAAGGTGAGCCTGAAGGGGACCGCTGTCTTGACCAGGCCGTAGAAGATGAAGCCTTGGGCCGTCCCGGTGACGTTGATCCTGTAGTCGTTGTTCAGGAGGCCGTCGAGGACCGCGTGGGCGAGGTCCATGTACAGCACGGTCAGGGAGATCTGCTGCTCGGTCGTGGCGTGGTGCGGGATGACGAAGGCGGAGACGTCGCTGTGACCGAGGTAGCTGTCTGCGGCGTAGACGTTGAAGGACGCGGACTGGATCGGCAGGTCCTGGCTGGTCGGGTTCGAGAAGTTCACGGTGACGAGCACGTCGCAGGAGGTGACGCCGATGTGGGTGACGCTGACCTGCTTGATCGTGATCCTGAAGTCGTGCATCGCCGCGGCGTCCACCAGGTACTGAAGGACGAAGAAGCCGAGGAGGACGATCACGGCCAGCCCAATGATCAGGATGACGCTTTTGTTTCTCATGCACCTCAACAGGTATCCGACTTGTGGTTAAGAAGAGTCGCGTGTGACGTTATAAAATTTTGCTTTCTTCACCTCCGATTCTTCGGTGATACAAAAAATACAATATCACTCATTCTCAGTGTGTATTCGTTCACTGCCCCAAGGCTCTCGTCCAGCTCACTCCAGGGATGTGATGGGGGAGGAGCGATGGGCGCCAGTCAATCCGAAAGACCTTGAAGGTGATTCCGTAATCAACGGTTTCCGTGCCCCAGATGATCTTGATCAACCGTGGTCGATCCCAATAGTTTCGGGACCATCTGTTCAAAAACGCATCATGAAACGACGCGTCTTGCGTGTTGCCGACGAAATTATTTTGTATAATGTCATTGTCCGTGGCATCTTGTACAAGCAGCCCCTGTTGATTCGATTTGAACTCATTGTTTCGTACCGTAAGCTTGGTGCACGAGATGCCCAGTATCATGCCGTATCCGTTTTCTGCGAACCTGTTCTCAGCGAACGTGTCCCCTGATGATTCGGTGATGGAAAGTCCATTTACCCTGTTCCGTTGAAAGGTGTTTCCTCCGATGTCCGAGCTGGAGAGGAAGCGTATGTACAGTCCCTCGTTATTGTCCGTGATGCTGTTGTTGTCGATCGAAGCATGTTGTCCTTCGAGATTGAAACCGATGAACCCGCTGTTCCTGATTTCGTTGTTCGTCACGGTGTTGTGTGCCCCGTGGACGATCAGCCCCCACCCTTCGGTACCGTCGATGATGTTATGGTCGACGGTGCAGTTGTTTGATGAATCCACTATGATCCCAAAATCATAACTGGAGAGGACGGCGTTCTCGGAAATCGTGGTACCGTCAGACGCACCGCAGGTGATCCCTTGACCGTTGCCGGAAAGGGTGTTGTTGAGCAGCGTGCACCCGTCTGAGTCTTCGATGGAGCACGCGCACACGGTCTGGGCGATGTGCTGGTCTTGTATGGTGATGTTTCTGCAAGAAACAAGGATGATCTGGCCGCAGGGGTAGTCAATCGTCTCGTCTGATTTCCCGTCGAAATACACGAGCGGCTTGCCTTGCACCAGGTCGTTCAGCAACGTGATGGGGTAGGTATCCCTGAGCAGGACCCCGGAGTACAGGGTGTTGTCTTCGACGACACAGCCTGGTGAGCTGGTGAACTCTATATCGCACCCTCGGGAGGAGATCGTCGGTTGCACCAGGAGGTTTTTGCTTAAGGTATTGTTTGGGGAATGGTCAAGCTCGAGCGCCAGGAAAAGGCAGTACGTCACACGATTTGCTTCGATGATCGAGTCTGTCGTCGCCGAGATCAACATACCGCTAAAGGTGCTGTTGATCGTGTTATTGCGTATGGTATCGTTGCTGCAGCAGTAGCTGGTTATGCCGACGGTGAACTGGTCGGGGTTCGAGATCCTATTGTCTTGGACTAGGGAGTGATTTGTGCAGTACAGGTAGATGTTGAAGTCGCCGTTGTTGGCTTGAAGGTCGTTGTTCTGGATCACGTTGTCGTGCGCGAACCGGACGCGTATCCCATAGAAATCATCGGTGATGATGTTATCGGAGATGTGGCAGTGGCTCCC
>DATKKD010000121.1:0-2950 GCA_035543435.1 Thermoplasmatota archaeon | reverse complement strand
TGGCACCTGCACACCTAGTTGCATATTCGTCTACGAAAAAGGTACTTAAAACACAGCCCATTTCTTCGGCCTGGAAGGAATTTAGCTGGTAGTTGTAGAGTGCATCCCATCCCTCCTAGTGAGACCAGCATCCTTCCCTTTTTTTATTACCAAGCCGATGATGACTGCCATGACACGGCATGGTTTTTTTGCACAAATACGAAACTATATGTACTCAGCCCGACTTACCCATCACGTAGGAGAGAAGTGAGGAGCTATCGGGATCACAAACACCACTGCTGACACCTATTTGTCTTCCTGATTCTTGTCGTTTCTTACCCGAGAAAAATCACTGGAGGGAGCATCCACATGACCGCAAAGAATTATGTCACCGTCGAACACAAGACGATCCCGAAACAGGTGCCGTTGTTTGAGGAGCAGGACGACGGAAACCTCGTTCCGTACGTGAAGGAAACCTGACGTTTTATCCTGTTTTGTTTCATCATTGGTGACCCTTGGTCTCTGAGGGTTTACCAATGTTTTTCTCTTTTTTAAGCAGTCTGAATCCTTTTAAATCCAGATATGATTCGGACATGGGCATGGAACGAAAGGTCGCGTTAACCATCGCAGGGTCAGATCCCTCTGGCGGTGCAGGGATACAGGCTGACCTCAAAGCGTTCTCGTATCTTGGGGTTCACGGTACCACAGTCATCACCTGCGTTACCTCTCAGAACACCCAGAGAGTCACAGGGATCTCCAAGGTCCCTTCAGACGTCATACAAAGCCAGCTGGAAAGCATTCTTGATGATATCCCGATCGCAGCCGTGAAAACAGGCATGCTCTATGATGCAGATATAGTCAAGCTCGTCTCACAGCTCCTCGCCAAGCATCATCTAAAGCCAGTGGTCGACCCCGTTATGGTCGCGACTAGCGGCGATAGACTTTCCGATGCATCATTTGTTTCCTCGTTGAAACAGTACCTACTCCCCCATGCGCACCTAATCACTGCGAACGCGCATGAGGCAAGCATGCTTGCGGGGATACCAGTCGGAACACAGCAGGACGCCAAGGACGCATGTAAAACCATCTCTTCTTTTGGATGTCAGTTCGTGTTGGTGAAGGGCGGGCATCTCACCGATGAGAAGGCAGTCGATATCCTGTACGACGGAAAACGCTACTGCATGTTTTCCCTCCCGAGGCTTCCCGTTAAGAAGGCACACGGCTCTGGGTGTACCCTCTCCGCGCTCATCACGGGGCTGCTCGCGCTCGGGGAGCCAATGGTTGATGCCGTGCAGAAAGCGAAGCACATCACCTGGGCGATGATCCAGGAGGGGTACGCACCTGGGAAGGGATCAGATGTTCTGGATCACGCCTCACGGATTCTTGTTCCTCCCGCGTTTAGGGATGACGAGCAGTTCGAGGTCTGGGTCGAGCTCAAAACCATGGTCAGGCAGCTCCTCGCACTACTTCCCGTATCTTTCGTTCCTGAGGTCGGGATGAACGTCGTCTACGCGACAGCGAACATAGCATCGCGCAATGATG
Source organism: Thermoplasmatota archaeon (assembly GCA_035543435.1). Taxonomy (GTDB): domain Archaea; phylum Thermoplasmatota; class E2; order DHVEG-1; family DHVEG-1; genus SM1-50. The sequence continues at coordinate 1,429 of DATKKD010000121.1, read as the reverse complement.
TCTGCGGCATCAACGGGCGCATCACCAAGTGCAACCACAAGCCGCAGCTCTGCGGGTCCCTTGGGTTTGGCGCTTCGAAGCATATTGCCTCAGTCGTGTTAGCAGCACACTCCGTCAATCCGACAGTCCGCTCTGCCCTCAACATCAGGTATTCCAAGCAGACCGTGGACGCCTGCAAGACTATCGGCCTTGTCGTTGGCACCTTTGACAGAAGGAAAGAACCAGCCTCCGCTTCCTCGACCATGGAATGGGGCACCAAGCAGGCGATTGCAGCACTTGGTCGTGTCCCTGATGTGGTCTATGACGAGGGCGGTGTCGGCAAGGAGCCGATGATACGGATCCTGGGGAAGAACCCTGCTGATGTGCTCACGAAACTCAAAAAACTTATCAGCGCCTCAAATCCATAGGATATAGCAGGTCGAAATATTTATAAACGAATGGCACCATAGGCGCCTCATACCAAAAACTAGTAACTACACAGAGGTAGAGGTAATGACAGCAAAAGAAGGAAGCGAAGAAAACGTGATCTATATAGGAAACAAACCACCGATGAGCTACGTTCTAGCGATCGTCACGCAGTTCAACAGCGGATCATCTGAAGTCGTCGTCAAAGCCCGCGGGCGAGCGATCAGCAGAGCGGTCGATGCAGCAGAGATCACCAGGAACCGGTTTGTCACCGATGCAAAAATCAAAGAGATACGAATCGGCACCGAAGCGATCACCAACGAAGAAGGCAGGACATCAAACGTCTCGTCCATCGAGATAAGTCTCACGAAATAAACCAGAAAGGACGTATTATCCAACCATAATACTCCTCTCCTTTTTTATTTTCTTTAGTGTATGTATTACCGATTGCCATGAGTATATAAAACCTTGACAATGATTTTAAATAGAAGTCCCGTATTATTCTTTCTTGTAAGGAGGAAATTATGATGAAAAAAGGGATTATCTGTACTGTTTTGTGTATGCTGATGATGACGAGCTCGGTTGTCTTCTTCTCAAGGAATGTCTCAGCTCTGGATACACCTCAATTGGAAAAAAATTTACAATACAATCAAGCAGTAGCAATCATCAGCAAGGCTCTCACCAAATGTGATGCAGTGACGACGAGACAAGAAGCTCTTACACTCGTGATGCACACAATCGCAGAATTACAGGAGCATGGGTTGTTATCGAAGGGAATGAATGGAGGACTTGTACAACGATACATTACTCAGGCGTTCCTACACTCTCAAATGGCACCGCATCAATACAGGAACAGCAATGGTTCGGGAAATTCAAATTGTTTGATCATTGGATTAGCGAACATGACCTATTTTCGACCGTTTCCCACGATCCTTGACATCCCACTTATTTCTCATCTGGCGTTCGATAACAGTAGTCCTTGGTATTTCAATCTTCTTGCCTTCCCGTATGCTTTTCGTACCCT
>DATKKD010000120.1:0-3737 GCA_035543435.1 Thermoplasmatota archaeon | reverse complement strand
AACATTTGTCGTCCATACCATGCACGAGAAACATGTGGTAAACAGCCCTGATATGGGTGAGTCATTCATGTAGTGATTCTCTCCCGTCTTTGGGTTTGGGACACGGACATCCTCTGAACAAAGGAAATCATTTAAATCCTTAGACCATTATCCTTCATACCGCATGGGGAGATTTACAGCTCTGACAGGACACCATAAATTGCAGCAACCGTATTTTAGAGCGAAAATCATCGGTGGAGTTCTCATCGCTGTTGGAGTAGCTTTGCTCATCAATCCGACTCCGCTCTTTCTAAAATTCTCGTTTGCCTTTATCCTTATCGGCGTGTTCATGATCCTTCTCATCACCGAGCAAAGCGTGCCACGAAAAATCAGCGACGCCCAGATTGAAGGCAACCGCCAGTTCGTAAAGAAGATGACCAATGGTCTGCAGCTCAAGGGAAACGCGATTTTCCTGCCGAAATCGAAACTACTCACCGAAGAACGCGTCTTTATCCCGGCAAAAAAAACAGAAACCGACACACCTCTTCCCTTCATCGATGATGACCTGGTCTTCTCGCTCCAACCCGATGGCGAGGTCATTGGTATCGCAGTCCCGCCTGCTGGATTAACCCTCCTGAAAGAAGTCGAAACCCAAGGATCCTTCCATGACAGCGACCTCGAGAACATTGAGGAAAAACTCCAGACCTTTGTCGGCATGGACATCGTGCGATCGGTCACGTTTAAAAAAGGAGTGGACGAATGGAAACTGGAACTCGAACACCAAGAACCCTGTTGTGGTACAGAAACCACGAATCCTACCTGTAACCAGTACCCCTGTGCCGCATGCAGTGCAGTGCTTACCGCGATCACCCAGGCATCAAAAACAAAAATACGAATCCTGAGAACAATCCAACACGGACATAAAACGATCTTTCATTTGCAAATCGGTGGCAGGTATGATCGCCTCTGAGAAACTCACCCTGATCATCGCTGCATGGATCCTTCTGGTACTGCTCATCACCAAGGACTCGGACTTAGAGTTATTCTTCGTGTTGGTGTTCATCGGCGTGCTTATCGTCCGTGCGCTTTCAGAGGTCTTCATCGGCGCCACCCTGAAATTCCGGATGAACCTGGTGATTTACGTCTTCATTGTCGTGTTCGTTTTCATCGTCGGAAGTAAAATCATCACGATTCTCCAAGGCTGACCTGAGACCATGGCAAGACTTCATAGCCTCTACCCGTTGGACCTCCTTCTTTGCCTGCTTGTCAGCCTCCTGCTCGTCCCGCTTGTCTTCTTCAACATCGAGCCGATGTTACGGCTCATCCTCGGGTTACCCTTCCTCCTGTTCGTCCCCGGGTACGTCCTCGTGTTCGCGTTGTTTCCCGCACGGAAAACAGACCGCGGCATCGACACCCTGGAACGCGTCGTCCTCAGCTTCGGGCTTTCCATCGCCGTGGTCCCCCTCATCGGGCTACTCTTGAACTACACCCCTTGGGGGATCCGCCTGGAACCTGTCCTCCTGTCCGTGCTCTTTTTTATTATAGGCATGGGGCTGTACGGGATGTACCGCTGGAGGAAAACAGACGTCGAGGAACGCTTTGTTCTTCCCCTCAAACTATCGCTCCCCCGCCAAGAAAGCAGGGTCGACCGTGCCCTCACCGTTATTCTCATCGTCGCCATCCTGGTCGTCCTCGTGTCTCTCGTCTACGTCATCGCGCTTCCCAGAACCGGGGAGACCTTCACCGAGTTCTACCTTCTTGGGCCTCAAGGGAACGCCGAGGGCTACCCTCGAAACCTCACCACCCAGCAGAACGCCACGGTGATCATCGGCATCGCCAATCATGAACACCACGATGTCAATTACACCATCGAAATCTGGCTGGTGAATCAAACCATCGTCAACAACCACACCCTCTACAACCAGATGTGGTTCCTTGACATGATACCGGTCAACCTCCCATCACAACCCGTCAATACTGGGGAACCATGGAGCCCACAATGGAACCACACGTACACCTTCTCGATTAATCGGACAGGCACCTTCAAACTGGCGTTCCTTCTCCTTACCACCCCTGACACTGCGCGCTACCAATCGGACACGAACTACAGGGATGTCGCAAATCAAATACTTGCGAAGGCCTATCGTGAGGCCCATCTGTGGCTCACCATCCGATGACATAGCCAATATGTTTATAAAACACACAGCAGATTCACTTCTTGATGGGACACTGGAACACCGCATCCAAGTTGGTGTTTTAAAAAAAGAAAGATATGATTATAACGCACCATCACCTTTCATACAATCCGAAGACGGTGGACGAATGAGGAAGAACCTATGGCATAAAGCAGGAGCGTTATCTATCACGCTGGTGTTAGTGCTCCTGATCATCATCGTTTTCACTCCCTCGTTTTCCGCGGTGAAACTCTCTCCAGGGACACCTGATAAATCATCCGTCATGAAAACCACGAACATCAAGTTTAGCTATGTGAATCTCACCATCCGAAGTACGGAAGTCCTTCCGGTGGACTACCTTAAGTTCACGATCAATCAAAGCAGCAATGACCTCATGGTCGCTTATGTGATGTTCAACCTTGACGGCACCAAACTCTCAGAGTCACCTGTTGGTGGATTCACGGTTACCACCTTGACGAACATTTCAACCCTGCCTTATCAAACCGAAGGAAATTACTCAGTGCTTGACGAGGAGACAGGCAACACCACCCAATACGGATACGGGTATGGAAACAGTGGGACGAATCTGACTGTTCATTATAACATCACCTACAAGACCCATATAGCAGGAGTCTTTTATGCACGGCTCTTTGTGTACACAAGCAAACATACGTTTGCCTCCGTGACATCGATCTCCTTCACAGTCAATGAACCAAGCCCTCCTCCATCGCCTCCGTCTCCACCTCCAGCATCGAGTAATCAACCACCAGTCGCAAACGCAGGTGGACCCTACAGTGGGTACGTCGATAAACCGATCACCTTTAGTGGTTCGAAGAGCACGGATGATGTCGGAGTCACCGGGTACCGTTGGGATTGGACCAACGATGGCGTCTACGACACCAACTGGTCCACGGTCGCTATCACCACTCACAATTACTCGAGCGAGGGTGTGTACACCCTGCGATTGCAGGTTAAGGACGTTGGAAACCTCACCAATTCCACCACCACGACTGTGAATGTCACGGCGACCACCGAACAATTCCAAGCCCCTGTCGCGGACGCGGCAGGCCCGTATCAAGGGCTCATGTATCAAAGCATTCGCTTCGATGGTTCTGGCAGCCGCGGCATCAACGCAAGCATCGTCTACTACCTCTGGGCGTTCGGGGATGGAACCTATGGGTATAACGTCACGACAACCCATGCGTATGAAACCGCAGGGACCTTCACCGTGGTCCTTACGGTCACGGATTCGCACAACCTCATCGCGATTGATACCACCACGGTCACGGTCGAGGAGGACATGAATCGTAATGGCATCCCTGATTTCATGGATCAAGCCATAGGTGTGAACATCACCCTTGCGGATCTTCACTCGATTATTGTTGGCGGCTCGACAACCTACCTTGTTGACACCAATCATGATGGTGTCTATGACACCTTTTACGATCCGAACACGAACATCAAAACCAGCGTGGGGCAGCAACAAGGGAAACAATTGATCGATGTCAATGGCGATGGGACCTGGGATTATGTCTACGACCCTGCCCATGGTACGATGACGCCCTTTAAACAGGAAAGCGCCGG
>DATKKD010000119.1:0-6806 GCA_035543435.1 Thermoplasmatota archaeon | reverse complement strand
TAGATAGTACGAACTCACTATCGTGATTCCTAACTGTTGCTTGACAGGAGCCAGCAGATTCTTGACGATCTCATCGATGTCTTTCGGGTCATGCTTAATGTGTGAGCGTGAGATGAACAAGATGAATTTTGAGAGGTCCTGCTTCTTATTGTCGACAACGGTGGTGTATCCCCAGATTTTTTGGTTCTTCTCCAGCTTCTTGATCAATCTCCAGGCTTTCTGCTTCGAAAACCCGCAGTTCTTGGCGATGGTATCGACGTTTTCCTTGGAGTTTTGCATCAATTCAAAAAGTAACTTCTCTTCGTCTTGCTCAATCTGCTCCTTCCTGCTTTTTGCCATACCCCTTTCAGCTCCCGTAGAATTTGTAATATATTAACGCATGTTTCCTTAATAATTTATCCAAGACACATGTTTTTACGTAAAAAAATGATGAACAAACCTTCCATATTTTTAATCAGTATTTTTTGTTCATGCAAATAATTCTTTCATGATCGGACGGATTCACGTCCGAAACGAAATGCTGGCTAAGAAGACGGCACCCACATTTTTATACAGATAACTTTATACCACAAACCCATATTCCGCGTGAGAGATGGGTGAAGAATCATGATTAGTGCGTACATCCTCATTACGATGCAACCAGGGAAAAGCGACAAAGCGATCAAAGAGATGAGAGCCATCAACAACATCGCGAAGATCTCCATCATCGCAGGTGAGTACGATATCGTCGTGCGCGCACAAGTCAAAAGCCTTGAGGAACTCCTCGATGTCACCGATAAACTCCAGATGATTGAGGGTGTGGGGAAGACCACGACGCAGATCATTGAAAAGGAAATCTCGCTCCAATAAGTGAGACGAAACCATGATTATTCGCAAAAAATACCTGTTCTACATCCTTGCGATCACCTCGTCTTTTATCGCCGCTGCGGTCACCGGCATTGATAGTTACGTTGGTGGGCAAGCCGCGTTTAAGAACGACCCATGGGCCTTCGCCTTCTCCTTGTTTTTCGTCGGTGCGGTCATCACCCTGCTCATCACCCTTCTTCTCTCCATACCAATTAAGGGAAAAAGCATCGGTGGGCAAGTCCTTGATCCCTCCTTTAAAAGGATTCGTCTCATCCAGAAACAGGAACTTCCCAATCACCTCGTCGCCGGCATCATGAATGCGATCAACACCGTTGGGTACGCGGCGATTGTTTCCACGGTCCAAGACCCGTCGGTGATTCTCTCCTTCTCTCAGGTCGTCATCGTCTACCTGCTCCTCATGGAGTCCATCACAGAGAAGGATGTGCCGACGCTCGTCGAAGTGCAATCATCCGTCATCGTGACGTTCGGCGCGATCCTTGCCTCCATCAGCCTCACGGGGGAGATTCGTGTGATATCCCTCGCCATCGTGTTCCTCGTGATCAACCCCACCTGGGCGGTATTCTCGATTTACCAGAGGAAACTCAAGCTCATGCGGATCCACAGCAAACCGAATGATTCGTTGAACATCCGTTTCTGGAACGTGCTGTTCTCCTGCTTCTTCACCGGTATCATCCTGGTCATTTACGATGTCGCCACGAAAGGCGGCCATTTCATGGCGGGCCTCGCCGCATCGACGACACCGTTTTTATTCGGCATCCTCGCCATCACTATGGGGACGACGTTCTTCTCCTATGTCCTCTACATCCGAGCACTGGGTATGGGAAAGGCAAGCGTCAACAACGCGTTACGTGCCTCTACGATCATCTTTGCGGTACCATTCTCGATCCTGCTCTGGAAGCTCGGGATCATCAGCCAGTTCTCCACCGACCCGGTGATGCTCATCATCAAGGTCATCGGCATCACCCTTATCGTACTCGGCATCGTCTCGTTCGCGCTCACCGTCGTGAAGGCTTACATCTTCATCACCGTGAAAACCGGCCGACCTCTTCGTGATACGATGCAGAAACTCTGGGACATCCGCGGGGTGTCCCACGTGACCATCACGAGCGGGAAGTACGACTTCATCGTCAAGGTCTCCACCCGAACCCTCATGAAAGGCTATGAGCGCATCATCAAGAAGATCGAGGAGATCGACGAGATCAAGAAATACCGCTGGGAGTCCGTCCTCAAAGACTGGGAGAACATCTAAAGCATCTGCGGAAACTCTTTCTAGTTACCCTTTGATTCACCGTCTGAGGAATCTTATATGATTGACAGACGTTTGGAGAGGCTGGCATACATTCTCATCCATCATTCGCTGCGCATCAAGAAGAATGACCTGTTTGTGATCCAAGGAAGCCATCTTGCCGCGCCATTGATCAGAGAGGTGTACAAGCAGGCGCTCGAGCAAGGGGCGCACCCATACACGAACATCGGCATCGACGGTCTCGCAGAGCTGTACTACAAACGTTCCTCTGACACGCAGCTCAAATACGTCTCACCGATCGACAAGTTTGAAATCCAGCGCATCGACGCGAGGCTATCCATCATCAGCCCGGAGAACACGAGGAGTCTTACCAACGTTGACCCGAAAAAGCAAGCGATCAGCAGCCAGGCGCATCATGAGATCATGGAGATCTTCCTTGACCGCGCAGCGAAAAAGACCCTGCGCTGGTGCGTCACGGCGTACCCGACGCAGGCGGCAGCGCAAGACGCGGAGATGTCCCTAAGAGACTACGAGGATTTCGTGTTCGAGGCAGCGCACGCAAGCGCGAAAGACCCTCTCGCCTACTGGAACACGGTCTACAAGGAGCAGGAGAGACTCAAGAAGTTCCTTCAAACGAAAAAAACAATCCATGTGCTTGCGAAGGACACGGATCTTACGGTGAAGGTGTCTGGACGGCAGTGGATCAACTGCTTCGGGCAGGAGAACTTCCCTGACGGTGAGGTGTTCACCGGCCCCGTAGAGAACGCGACCGAAGGGTGCATCAGGTACACGTTCCCACTCTCGTACGGCGGCAGAGAGGTCGAGGACGTACAGTTCTGGTTCAAGAAAGGCAAGGTCGTCAAAGCGACCGCGTCCAAGGCAGAACCATTCCTCAAGACGATCATAGCGACCGACCCGGGTGCGACCAGGCTTGGTGAGTTTTCCTTCGGCACGAACTACGGGGTCAAGCGGTACACCAAGAACATGCTGTTCGACGAGAAGATCGGCGGAACGATCCACCTTGCGGTCGGCGCAGGCTACCCGGAGACGGGCAGCAAGAACAAATCCGCTATCCACTGGGACATGGTGTGCGACCTGCGCAAGCACGGCGAGGTCTACGCCGACAACGAGCTCATCTTCAAAAACGGGCGTTTTCTCGGCCTCTAAGGAGACAAACACCCGTTTTGCCCTCTTTTTTCGAGAAATATTTAAATAGAAAATTAATATAACTTTACATAAAATAATAACGAAGGTACGCAGTACCTTCAGGGAATTTGGAGGATTTTACGATGAAGAACGGGAAGAAGATAGGAACTCTAGTGCAAACGCTGTGCGTGACCGGCATCGCATGCCTCATGATACTTCCGGTATCCGCAAGCGAGGTTTCCGTCATACCTAAAACCATGCGTGCACCCTTGACGACGCCGATAACGATTTATGTCGACGGGAAGAACACCGCTGGACCCTGGGACGGAAGCCTTGAGCACCCGTACCGCTACATCCAAGACGGCATTAACAACGCTGAACCGTACGATACAGTATATGTCTTTAATGGAACTTATCAAGAACACCCAGTGGTGTATCTCCCCCTGAGTCTCATCGGTGAGAGCATGGACACGACCATCATCTATGGTGGGGCCTCAGGTTCAGTTGTCCAGATTTTCGCTGATTGCGTCACCCTCTCTGGTTTTAAAATCATAGATAGCGGATACTATTCCAATAATGCCGGTGTATGGATTCAAGCATCGCACTGCCTCATCACAGAAAATACCATCGCAAGCAACGAATACTATGGCGTGTACGTGGCGTACTGCAACAACACGCTCTACCACAACAATTTCATGAACAACTACAACTACAACCAGGTGTTCGACGCGACGGGGGAAAACGCTTGGGATAACGGCTACCCCTGCGGTGGGAACTACTGGAGCGATTACACGGGTGTCGATGCAAACGAGGACGGCATCGGGGACACGCCTCGTCCCATTAATGGAAGCACCTCTGATTATTATCCGTTGATCCATCCGTGGGGCTCCGTCATCAACAAGAATACGAGCGAGATCTTCCTCACGATTCAGGACGCGATTAACGATCATTGCACCTCCTGCGAGGATGTTATCTTCGTGAAAACCGGACAATACAACGAGCACGTCTGCATCTACAAAAGCCTGTATGTGCAGGGGCACGACGTCGAGGGCACGGTCATTGACGGAAGCCTCGCTGGCACCGTCGTCACGATCATCGCGGATGACGTCACCCTCACCGGCTTCACCGTCAAAGACAGCGGCCCCGACACCCATGACGCTGGGGTCAAGGTCGAAGCAGCAGACGACCTGATTACGAGCAACGTCATTAAAGCAGACTACCAAGGCATCCTTCTCACCTGCTGGGCTGAGCACACCACGATCTCCCACAACTCCATCACCGTGAACAACTGGAACGGCATCATGATCAACCAAGGCTGCACGGGCGCGTTCATCTTTGAAAACGACATCACCGACAATTTCTTCGCAGGCATCGGCATCAGCCAGGCGACCGGCAACTTCCTGTACCACAACAGCTTCATGCGGAACCGCCACAACGCGTACGATGACGGGACAAACATCTGGGACGACGGGTACCCCTCTGGGGGGAACTACTGGGATGATTACCCCGGCGTTGACGAGATGCATGGGCTAAAGCAGAACCAGGTCGGCTCGGACGGCTTCGGGGACACACCGTACACAGTCCCAAGTGGCATCAACAAGGACCGGTACCCATTAATGGACCCGTTCACCAGTGGAGACACGATTCCACCCTGGCTGCAGGTGGACGCACCGACGCACGGGTTATACATCAGGGACCATCAGCGTCTCGCCCATCTGCTGAAACATAAGATCTTCATCATCGGGCGCATCACGATCACCGCTGAGGCGTTCGACGCACAATCCGGTGTTGCGAAAGTCGAATTCTACGTTGACAACATGATGAAACCCGCAGCCACCGTCGACCAAGCGCCCTACCAATGGACATGGAACCAACATTCATGGCTCCGACATCAGCACACGATTGCGGTGGTCGCGATCGATAACGCAGGGAACGTCAACGACGTTGTCTTCGACGTGTACAAGCTCTTCTAACCTCCCCTTTTCCTTTTTTTAAAAAAAACCTAGTGGGTACTGACTATCTGCGAGAACAAAAAAGAAAAACCCTGGTGGGTATCTCTTTCTTGGAGACTATGAAGATCCTGTGCGACCATATGCTCGGCACGCTTGCGACCTGGCTGCGCATCCTGGGGGTCGACACGTTCTACCCAGACAACCAGATGAGCGACAAGCAGCTCCTCCAACTTGCGGCCCAGGAGCAACGACTCCTCATCTCACGGGATAAACAGCTGATCGCCCAGGGGAAAAAAAGGAAGATTCTGGTACTTGAACTCACGACGACGAACTTGAACGAACAGTTAGAAAAGGTGGTACAGAAAATCCCCCTCGAACCAGAGAAGACACTCACGCGATGCACCCTGTGCAACACCCCACTCAACAAGGTCAAAAAAACCGACGTCGAAGGTCACGTGCCACCCAAGGTGTTCGAGACACAGAAAGAGTTCTGGTTCTGCCCGCATTGTAAAAAATATTACTGGATGGGAACACACTATCAGAACATGAAACAAAAAATTAGTAACCTCACACCAAAGAAAGAGACGTGATTACATCATATCATATGCACAATCTGTGCGTGTGGGATGCCTTTGATTTTAAGGATACATTCAGGGTTGACCAGGCCAAGGTCGATAGCACATTTCACGGTCTCGTGTCCCACGAGGTTTGCGATTGTCGCATCAAGTAAGAACTTCTCGAGTTTCTTCCTATCGACGCGTTCACCGCCGTAGAAGGTCCTGGTGACATCGATCTGGAATTTCCCGTCGCGGAACTTCTTCCCAAGGAGTTGCTCGTCGCACGCGCCGATGACGATGTCGTCGCCCTGCTTGAAGATTTTGATGCTGAACATACTGGCTCATTCCTTGTGGAGATGTCGTTGTGTTACTATTACTCGTTCCTATTTTATAACTATTTCTAAAAAAGGAGGAGGACCATCTATACCTTTGAGCTGATCAGCACAACAGGACTGATTAGTGAAATGCGAGCATGATCCATACGCCGATGAGGAGCAACCCGACCGCGATATACAGCTTCACTCGGGTAGCTTCTGATGCCGATGACCGCTTTCTCGTTCGATTCGGGCAGCAGATGCTGGTCTGATCCTGCCGCTTCAAGATAATCATCATACTGTATCCTCTCTATGGAACGGTGGGTGTCAGCTTATAAAAGACTTGTTATACAGAAGGTATCGAATTTAAAGAAAAACACAAAACAAGAAAGGAACCTTAGGCCGGGGATTGTCGTTTCTCTTCGATCTCCTCGAGTTCCTTGGTCTTGGTCTCATAGGGATGGAACAGCAACACCAAAAGAATCGGGATGATCATGAGCAGTCCTCCGACCAGCCAGAACAGCTCCATGCCAGGCGACAGTGTCAGCATGATCGCAGCAAGCGACGGCCCCACCACGTACGAGGCGCGTGCGACGGTCGTCGTCCACCCCATACATGACCCGCGGCGCTCCGTCGGGAATATCTCCGGTATGTACACAATGATCCAGATGTATGAAAACCCGAAGAAGAACCCAGCGATGGTAATCAAGATGATCGATACAGT
>DATKKD010000118.1:0-48041 GCA_035543435.1 Thermoplasmatota archaeon | reverse complement strand
CGATATTCTCTGGGACAAAACGACGTTTCGGAGAATATCTCTTCAGTGTTAAAGCCCAATTCCGTAGAATTGAGGTATGGTTACGATCGCTTCTATGGAATGTGGTCATTTATCCGAGGTGAAGGATTATTACACAAAGCATCCACTGGACAAAGATTTAAATAACTAGGGATTCATTGTTTTTTTGTAGGGTAGGAAACAAGATGAAAAAGTTCTTAGTGGTTGGAATTACTCTCTTGTTCATCGGTATAGCTATCATTCCATCGACTGCACAGAATATTGAGAAATCATCATTATCAAGAGGTCATTGGTTGTACGTTGGTGGGAGTGGACCAGGGAATTACAGTATAATCCAAAACGCTGTCGATAATGCAAGTAACGGAGATACAGTCTATGTCTATTCAGGATGGTATGATCGAAGTTCGGGAATTGATTACTGTGTTTACCTAAACAAATCTATTTCTTTAGTAGGTGAAAATAAAAATACAACGATACTCACTGGTAGTTGGGAATGGGCTGTTGTTAAGATAGCCGCAGATGATGTGGAAATCAAAGGGTTCACCATACAAAATCTTGAGTATGGTGGGAGGGGCATATTAACTTCATATCCTGAGTTTATAACTCGAAAAAATATCACAATCCATGATAATATTTTCATGAGGAATGGCATGTGGGGTTTAGATATGGTTTCATGTTTCAACCTAACTTGCTATGATAATATGTTCACAGAAAATTGGGTAGGTTGTCGTGTTCTAACCTCAGGTAATGTTACATTAACACACAATTTTTTTATTTCGAACGAATGGGGAATTTCTATAGAAAGTGCTAGTGGGATTGAAGTTTCTTGGAATGAATTTAAGGAAAATGAATATGGGCTTGACAATTTTGGAGATGGTCATGGTAATGCATTAAGATGTGTAAGTAATAATTTTATTGACAATACAATACAAGCAGATTTTTACATAGTATTTTCCCTTATTCACATACCAAGAATGGTAAAATATCGAGCACAATGGAGCCATAATTATTGGAGCGATTGGGGACAGACCTCACCACGACCTATTGAAGGTACTTTATTCTACCGTAATATATTGTTTTATTATTTGCTTATTAAGGAAATACCCTGGTCCGAATATGACTGGCATCCAGTAAAAGAACCATATGATATTCCATAATTTTTAGGATAGACACTGAAGAATTAACACTGACGTCCGCCCCCGCCACCTTATTTAAATACTCAACAGGAGAAAAAAGACTTATTTTTCCCTGCCCGAAATTGAACCTTTATTAATAAAAGGACGATAGGTATTTTCTGCAGACTATCAATCATTGATTCGCTTTTAGCTGATCAGATTAACGGCTATGCTGACTGCCATGATGAACAATATAGCAAACGATGCCGTTCACAAGACGTAGGAAACAGCTATTTTAATTTTTTTAAGCTTAATATGCCGTTCGAAAGGGCAATCCAGCGAGGCTTTTCCCTTATTTTTCTGCGATAACCAGCATCTCGAAATCCTCTGTCGTCAAGGGATCCTCTCGGCTGAATGCTCCTAGCTTTGCACCACAGATATTGATGTTTGTAAAACCAAGCGAATTCAACAACCAGCGTATTTCAGACGGCACATAGTATCGTTCATTGCACCGCAGTTCTTTCTTTTGTCCGTCGTCATCAATAAAAGTGATCGCCGACTGTTGCCTGAAGGTCATGAGATCAAAGGTAGTTGTAGACATTTCAGAGCTGGTATCCGTTTTTTTTGAATTGATGAAATCTTTCACGGAGTGGAACAGTGGGAAGAGTCCATTCAGTGTTGTAAAGATAAGTTTACTATTTTTCTGTTTTAATGCTTTTGAAGCATTTTCCAAGATACGGTAGTTCATCTCATCGGTTTCCATCAGTGGAAATGCACCCCCACAAAGCATGATGGCGAGGTCGAATTCGGAGGTATACGGCAGTGCACGTGCATCATGCTTTTCAAAAATTACATGAGCCTGTTGCTGTTTTGCGTTCTGACGTGCCTTCTGTATCATTGAGTCGGAGAGATCCACGCCAGTCACCTGATACCCACGTGTTGCCAGCTCAATAGCATGCCGCCCAGTACCGCATCCGATATCGAGAATCTTAATACCTTTCTTGTATCCGACTTCTTTTTCAATGAAGTCACATTCACCCTTCGTTCCTTTCGTATACGGTTCTTTTTCATACGTATTTCCATAGTTTTCAAAGAAAGCTTCATACCAACGTTTCACTGCTCATTCTCCTAGGTTTTCGTATATTACGACTTTAAACTAATTATCCAAGATTTAATTAAGCTGACTGTACTATTGAAATGTAATGAGAATAGGGGGGTTAAGGTAAACATAAACAGATATCAGTCAAGAACAGGGTGGGAACTAAAGAATGAACACTCACCCCCGCCCCCGACACCTCATTTATATACTCAAAAGGAGAAAAAAAGAGGGACTCATCAGTAATTTTTTTTATCAAAGAAAGATTATCTGATGATTACCTATTTTATTATTATAGATTTATTTAGTTGATAAATCGTCTACAAATAAACTAGCTCGACTTTCCTTAGACTGTTTATAGATCAATTTTTGAATCTTTCTAGATTTTGTCAATTTTTGAAGTTTCTGAGTTATATCTTCCATTATTTTCTCACCTCCTAAATGAACATTTCTTGCTTTTTCTTTGAATGAATGAAAAGAAGAGAGTGGTATTTGATCACCACATCTCGTACATCAACGCACACTGAGTCGTAAAAACCTGTTTTAGAATGCAGCGTTTTATTACTTCTTTAGATTCGTTGCTCTTTGTCCGCGATCTGAATCTTCGATCTGATATTCAACCTGGTCGCCTTCCCTAAGAGTGATTCCCATGGGAATGGCTGTTCTATGGACAAAGACTTCTTTTCCGTCTTCACCGGCTAAAAAGCCAAATCCTTTCATATCATTATACCATTTTACAGTTCCTTTCATATTTTTTTCATCGCCTCAGACGTTATAGTCTGGAATGTTTAAAAGAACGAAAACAAAAAATTGCAAAAGTTCGTAAAAAACGAAAATGTGTAATTCTTTTTCCCTTTCTTTCTATATAGAACAATACCGCCCCTGTTTAAATAGTTATCCAGTCAAGAGACCCCATGGTCTCATGGGTGTCGTTGACACGGAATGGTTCATCCGAAAATGAAATGGTGGTGTACTATTCTTAAGACCTCAAAATACCTTTACCAGGATATAACAATTGGAATAGATATCCCGATGATAAGTTTGACTTGCACCCTATATAGGACATTGTAATATTCCAGAAAGGTATTGATGGAATCATTATCTGTCAACCCTTGTTAAGATGATCAACCGGGATTCAAATCCCGTCTGAAGAAAAAGGTTACATAACCGGAAAAAAACCATACAAATCAAGTTCGACCAAAAAGCGCCGATCACAGCGATAAAGGAGATTCTTAAAGCAAAAACAAAAATTAATGAAGCAAAAAGAACAAAAAAATAAGTTTGCAATTGAGATTGGGTGGGAACCGAACAATTAAGACGTATTATCAAAATGTTTTTAAACGAGTTATTAATTAATCAATATAATCCATGAAACAAGATTTCATAATCGAACCTATCAATCGACGTAATTTCGAAGAATTTTTATCGTTAATCGACAGGCTCGCAGAATATGAAAAGCTCACGCCGCCAGATGAGCAGGCAAAGCGGCGGCTCCGAAAAGATGGTCTGTCAAAAACACCGAAATATGAGGCGTATGTTGGGAAAAAAGACGGTAAATATGTCGGATACATCATCTTTTATATGACGTACTCGAGTGTGCTTGGGAAGCCTACCCTCTACATCGAGGATCTCTTTGTTGTGCCAGAATATAGACGAATCGGTATCGGTCAACACTTCTTCGATTTTGCGCTGAAACAGGCAAAAGAACGGGATTGCGGGAGGGTCGAGTGGCATGTGCTGGATTGGAACAAGCCTGGACTTGGGTTCTATGAAAAAAATCAAGCAACACACCTATCACATTGGCTCTTCTACCGGCTGACCAGGGACCAGTTCGATGACATCGCATGATCTATTTTTTCCATAACACTTCTTCAGAATATTTGTGGGTCTTGGTGATGCTGAAATATTTATAGTTCTTGATAGAATCAGGGAACTTCAGCGATATGTCCTCGATGATCTGGTGCAACTGATTCGCGTTGTTCAACGCAAAGGTCAACTCCAGGTCGACATACCCCAGCGAGGCTATTCTATGAAGGAGGTGAGAGTTGTGCTCGATGTACTCCACGATTTTTTGCAGTTTTTTGGGGTCCCTTAACATGATGTCGGCCTTATACCATTGATACCCTATGCTTGGCCAATCAATAGTGATGGTATAGCGCTGTATCACTCCGGTCGTCTCTAGTTTTTTGATTCTTGCGTTGATGGTATGGACCGCTGCATGCAGGTGTTCCGCGATGTCGACGGTCTTAATCCTCGAATTGGGGGCTAAGAGCTCTAAGATCCCTTTGTCCAAATCATCAATCTCTGCTTTTTGGTCACTCGCACTTTCCACAAAAAGAACCCTTTTGCCTTTGGCGTCCGTGGTTTCATCCAACAAAAAATCTCGTTCGTACTCGGTGAGCGTGTTGTGGATGCAGAAAATCTGATTGGAGAAGAAATCCCGGTACCGGTTGATCACGCCACTCCAGATGTTATAGAAATTTGGTATGTTTTCGACTTCACAAATCACGACAAGATCATATTGTCCTTCCGCGGAGTGCACCACATCGGTATAGGGGCTTTTCACGAGGTACTCGATGATTTCTTGTTTAATCTCAGGAGTGATAAATTGGAAATTGTAATAAAATTTGATTTTGTTATACCCTAATTTGTACCCGTTGATATCCGCATAAAAATGCTTGATGATGCCTCGCTCCTGAAGCTTTTTCACCCGGTACGCGACGACATCCTTATGCAACCCGACTTTTTTCCCAAGCTGTGTGAACGATTGTCTAGAGTCGATATCAAGTTCATAGAGTATTTTTTTGTCCTTCACATCAAGCTTTTCCATGCTTTCCCGCAAAAAAGCAATTTACACAAGGTTCTTTAACATTATGCTGAAGTTTTGGAAAAGACGTTTTATGATTCGCCAGAGAGATGTAGTATTTGGTGATAAGAAAATGAAAACGTGTGTGGAATGTGGGAAGAAGCTAGGAATCATCGGAGGCTACCGTCATCCTTCCATGGGGAAAGAATACCCTGTATGCGGCACCTGTTTCGATACGGTTATCGAAAGCGTAGAGAACTACAGGCAATTCATCGCCCCATACGTTGGTTTTTTCCATAAAGAATCATCCACCAGGGAAGATCTCCAAACGCTTGGGAACACGATGAAGAAGAGTCTGAAAATAACGCAAACCAAGAGAAACGCTCTAAGTTTTCATCCGACTCATCACAACACAAAATGTTAAGACTGATGACTTGAAGAGCGTTCGCACCATCTTAATCCATCTCATGAGTTCTACACCTCATGGCTCATCGCTCTCCTGAATTACTCGGGAGGAGTTGTTCTTTGTTTTTCCATTAGATGCGTCATTCATTTGTAATGGCAGGTCAACGATTCTTGTGAAGAACATCTCTGGTCACGTCATGCATGATAAATAAAAAAAAGGAGAAAAGCGCAGTCCCTTAATTGAGGAACTGCGAGGTGTTGTCGTCAGTGTATCTGTCGCCTATCCGATGACGAGGCTGGGGTCACCTAAGGGTAACCATTCCTCGACAGTCTTGCAGTCCGCTTGGTCGGCCATCCCTGGGAAGGCAGTGAGGTACCTGGTAATGGCGCCGGTCCAGGAGCCGCCAAAGGTTTTCACGGAGGCCGCGTTGTAGGATTTGAGGTACATGGCCTCGATGTACCCGCCAAGATATTGGGCGCAGTCATTAATCCCGTCGTGGTTGTTGTCACCAATAGCCCCGTAGCCAAGGCCAGTGTTGCCGAAGCAGCCGATCGCTCCCCCGCCCTTCTTCGCGACTATCCACTCGCTCCAGCTTCGTGGGGTCGGTTGGCCGTAGACCCAAGTGAACTCGTCTTTGCTATCAAGTGACCAGAGTAGTGAGATGTTGATCATGCTGTTGTGACATCCGCCGACGATGCAGACTGGCAGTTTATCGTTGTTTTTGAGTTTCATCATCGTAAAGTCGTTCAACCCGCCAGGTGTTTGACCGCGTCCCCAGGTGATCATGTTGAACCAGTGTGTGTTCCAGGACAAGGGGTTGCCATGACCATCAAAGTAGAGGAAGCCGCATCCCTTTGATACTTCGCGTTGGATGTTGGCCGGCGTGGGTGTCAAGGTGTCAAGAGATTTGTTGTGGTTTGTGGAGTAGAGTTTTGTTGCGGTGAACCCCAAAGGCTTCAGGGACTCGTTAAAGGCTAAGGACGTCGAATATTCTCCCTCGGGGACATCTGTCCCGTACGGCCGGTCATCAAAGGAGTCCCCTCCGATGAGCACCACGTTCTTGAACCAGGAGGGGTTAGGGGTAGATGCTTCGTAGGTGAGGATCTTGTTGACGATGATGTTCAGCTCGTAGGTGTTACGAGCAGCGATCCGTCCCACCGCGACATCAGGATAGAGGTCGATGATGTCTTTTCCGGGTCCGCCCATTCCGGTATGCCAATATCCGTAAATATGGTCATGATTGGAATCCCAGCTTGAGAAGTTCATATGACTGTCAAGGACATCCGCAAAGTACAAATCACTGATGAGACCGGGGTCGTGTTCAGTGCCTCCTTCGTCAATGTTCGCGTACCGAACTGGGAAGTACCAGTTCTTTACGCCCTGACTCGAGTCATCCTTTCCGCCACGGCCCTGGAGGTAGCCCTTGTATCCGCCGACGAGCATGACGTACTGGGTGCCCCAGTTCTTAACGGCATCATAGATGAATAATTTGATGTCCTCGGGCTTGTCGTACCCGGTCGTATAATTTGTGTAAATCTCCTCGAGGGTCATGAATTTGGTCGTGGTACCTTTTGCTATTTTGTCGTTCACAAGTTTTGTCAGATCGCCTGACCAGGCGTTCGGTGCGATGATGACTAACTTGTAGGTGTCGTTGTAGAGTACCGGCTGTGTCGGCGTCTTATAATTCACCGTCAAGGTAGCGCTCTGCATGTATTGGATAGTGTTTGTGGCAGGGCTGTACCGCACCGGGAACGTCCTGATGCTCAGGAACGTGGTGTGCTGCATGTTGTCGTTCAATCCAGCACCTGTGGAATAGTCGAACCAGGTGTCAGGGAAAAACTGCGCCGAGCTGTAGATGGATTCATCTGCGATGTACTGCGCCACAGGGTTCTGCTGATCCAACGTAACCGGTTGTGGTGCAGGGAGAATCGTATTCGGTACCGTCATGGTCTGAATCCCTTGTGGGATCATCTCGACGCTGACGATATCAGTGCCGAGCGGAAATTCTAAGGTTTTCACCGACATGGGCAGTAATGGTTCCCCGGCGACATAATAGGTCTGGTCAACTCCGCCCAAGGTTATTTGGCTATAGACCGTGGATTGAATGGTCGTGTCACTCATTGTCGGTTCGGCAAATTGATAGGCGAACGTCTGTTGTTCATTTACGGCAGCTTGTTTTCCTATCCCTAGCGTACAGAAACTGCCCACTAGGACTAGGACTATTACGAGATATGATAGGCTTTTGGTCTTCAATTTATCACCCCTATATATAATAGAAGTTAGGATTATCCCCTATAAATATTTTTGTATTCTATATAAAGAATTGAAGTTGTCTAGGAGAATCCTGGGGGAGACCATCCTTACGGCTGGCGACTATCTCTTGAGAGAAAAATTTAAAAACAGGACCTAAATGACTACGTAGCTAGTCGGGGGTCTGAATACCTATGTGGTTGCAAGCACGATTATATCTGTTAATAGCGCTCATGTTCGGAATCCTATATGGAATCTTGGTAGCGGTAGGATTTTATCTTGGTGTCTCAGGGTTTATGTTCTATCTTTTCATCGTCGGTATCGCAGCAGTGATCGTCCTTATCCAATACGTCATCGGGCCAAAGATCGTTGAATGGTCGATGCGGGTGAAATATGTAACCGACCAGGAGTATCCCAAGCTTCATCAGATGGTCTCAGAACTCGCCCAGAAGGCCGGGCTGCCAAAAACTCCACGGTTAGGAATTTCACAGTTACCTATCCCGAATGCATTTGCGTTCGGAAGAACGAAGCGCGATGCACGCGTCTGCGTCACCAAAGGCATCCTTGAGACGCTGAACGATGACGAGTTGAAAGCAGTACTAGGCCACGAGATCTCCCATATCAGACATCGCGACGTCGCGGTCATTACGATCCTCAGTGTGATCCCGATGATTTGTTATATGTTGTACATCACGTTTGTCTGGGGCGGCATGGGGCAACGGAACAGCAGAGACAGCGGTGGGGCGGTCGTCATCGGGCTTCTGGCGCTCGCGGTGTATTTTATCACGAACCTCTTGGTCATGTACGGGTCACGGATACGCGAGTACTACGCGGACATGGGGAGCGCGGAACTGGGGAACCAACCACATTATCTCGCCACCGCTCTTTATAAAATCACGGTGCAGAGTGCAAGGGTCCCGAAACGCGTATTGAAACAGAGCGAAGGGATGAAGGCGTTCTTCATCAATGATCCCTCGCGCGCAATGAACGAGGTCCGTGATTTGAAGGACATCGACCTTGATATGAGCGGTACGATTGATCAGAATGAGATGATGGCACTGTCAGGGAAGACAGTGAAACTGAGTGCGGGGGATAAGCTCCTTGAGGTACTCAGCACGCATCCCAATGTCGTGAAACGGATCAAACACCTGGCCTCTCTCGCCTATACCTAGGTCGCTTTTTTCTGTATGAGAATATGGGACGTTCCGCCAGAGAAGCTCTGCAGGAACCACTTATTGGGAGAGTACCGGGAGCTCCATGCGATCTGGTCGATATTGATATACCAGAAGAAAGGGTACGCGCATCACCCCGAGACACTCCGATGGAAAGGGAAGCAGAAAGCCCTCTACCTCAGGCATGAACAGCTTGTCAAGGTGATGCTGCAGCGTGGGTATCATCATCTTAGTCCCTTGGAAGTACGCTATGCGACAGGAGAAAGCACGCAGGATACCTTTTTGGATTCCTATGATGAGCAGGCCCGATTGCTACGGCAGAAAAAATGCAGATGTAACATTTAGTGCATCACGAGTGATGTTCAAGGGTAAAAAAGAGAGAAAAGGGAGGAGAATTATTTTTGTGTGACTCCACCCATTTTGGCAGCATAGATGATGCCAAGGACACACACGACGGTCACTATAATAGCCATAACAATCGAAATCAATGCGCCAGTAATATCATTGAATTTGTTGACACTGAGTCCCGCCATGTTTAACAGTCCGATTATGACGGTGTTCCAAATCAGCGCGATGACAAAACCAAAGGCGCCTCCAATTGCAACAGCTATTGTAGTTTTTACTTCCTTTATGGATACCATTTTTCATCTCCCCACAGGATTTTTAGGGGAAAATCCTCTAGATGTTTATATTAATTACGAAAAAATCAGCGCAATACTCTAGTGAGTGTTCTCCGAGAAGGGACGAACGCTGGTGAGCTGTCGGGAATAAAGAGGAGCAACAGAGGATGAAAAGTACACCAATATATTTAGGACATAGCTCTGTTTATATTATGAGTTCAACCCATTTCCCCTGGCCTTCCCAGAGGCGAAGGGAACACAACGGGAGGAATCTCTTCAGCTGTTGTGCGATCCATTCGAGGATGTGTTCAGCGGTGGGGTTCTCAAAGAGCTCGTTTAATGAGTGATGATCGAGTTTTTCGAGCACCTGCGTTTCCACGATTTCCTTGAGTTTCGCGAAATCAATCACCATGCCGTCTTTCTTGATGTTCCCCTCAATGACGACCTCGAGCCGATAGGTGTGGCCATGCAGCTGCTCACATTTTCCTTTATAGTGGGGGATGTAGTGTGCGGCATCAAAGTAAAACTCTCGACAGAGTCTCATGGGATAAACGCTCCATGTTGTGCAGAGTATGGAGACGAAGGATATAAACATCGCCTTATCGGTAAGGGGTGACGATTTCTGCCCAGGGCTGCTCGTCATAGAGCTCTTTGATCGTCTTCTTGAGCACCGGATGGACGAACTGCGGGTTTAGATCCATCATCGGCTGGAGCACAAACAGGCGCGCATGCAATTTGGGATGAGGGATCACCAAATTCTTCTGATGCACGACTCGATCGTCGTAGAATAAGAGGTCGATGTCAATGGGCCGCGGCCCCTTGTCTTTCGTTTTTTTCCGTCCCATCGCCTTCTCAATTGCTTGAAGTGCCTTGAGCAACTGGTCTGGCTCTTTTTCTGTTTGTGCTTCAACGACGCAATTAACGAACCATGCCTGATCCTTGAGGTCGACCGGTTCCGTGAGGTAGAAGGGCGAGACACGTTGTATCACCACGACCTTTGCGAGACGGTCCAACGCCTCTTTGATTCGAGCTGCTTTCTCTCCCATGTTTGACCCGAGACCAAGGTACACCAGCGGCATTAGGCACCCCTAATGGCGTCGACCACCTGGATCGCGCGCTTGCATTCACGCACGTCATGGACTCGGACTATGTGCGCTCCTTTCATGGCTGCGATAGCGACCGCGGCGATGGTGCCTTCGAGTCGCTCCTGGGGAGACAGCCCGGTGAGTGTGCCGATGAACGATTTGCGGGATGGACCTACAAGCACCGGCCACCCATGTATCATGAAGGCATCGAGGTGTTTCAGAATGAGCAGGTTGTGCTCTAGGGTCTTCCCGAAGCCAATCCCAGGGTCAAGGATGATGTTCTTGATGCCACCCATTTGAGCGACAGCAATCCGCTCTTTGAAAAACGTGTTAATCTCCCCGATCACATCATGGTAAATCGGATGCTCCTGCATGGTTTTTGGTGTGCCCATCATATGCATGATCACTACAGGAACGTTGTATTCTGCAGCGAGGGCCACCATGGCTGGATTCGCTAGACCCGTGATGTCATTGAGGAGATGCGCGCCAGTCTTCAAACACGCCTCGGCAACTTGAGGTTTATAGGTGTCGATCGATACCGGCACGGAAACCTCTTGGATCAATCTGGTGACGACAGGGAGCACTCTTCCTAGCTCCTCCTCCACTGATAAGGGCGCTGAACCGGGTCGCGTGCTTTCTCCTCCGACATCAATGAGGTCTGCCCCATCAAGCTCTAGCTGTTTCGCATGGGCGACCGCGGCTTTTGCATCAAAGTACAGCCCACCGTCGGAGAACGAGTCAGGGGTCACGTTGACCACGCCCATGATCAGGGTTCGTTCAAACGATAGGTCCTGTCCCCCACACGTGATATGTTGCGCGACTACCATTACCCTGTAATAGTGAGATAAGGTATTAAAAACCCTCGGAAAAGGACCGTTTATTATCTTTAATATCCTATAAAATATGGTACTGCTTGTACAACAAGGCTTTATAATCATGAAGACAACCGTTTCCGCATATGATCGTCATCGGGCTCATCTCGACGGAAGAAGAAGCACAAGAACTCCAATTCATCGCAAAAATCTGCACCATCGAAAATCGCATCCGCCACATCATCTACATCGAGAGAGCCAAAAACTGTCGGCAGCCACCTTTCAAAAACCGAGCGGAAACTACAAAAATCCGCGGTGAGTATCAGCCATGATATGGTCGTCCTGATTGTCTCGTCGACTGAAGACCCTGCCAGCACCAATATGAAAAACAGTTTGCTTGAGCAAACCTCCTGGGAGGAGTCCGGTATTTTTTGTGATTCTCCTGTCTATAGGCATACCGCGATGAGGGATGTCGTCCTGGTCACCATCCCTGACAGAAAAATACAGCATGAGAACATTGATATCGAGGTCCATGACCAGCTCAATCTGAATCCGCGGATAGCGGTCTTCCTCTCCCGCCATCGTAGCAAAATGGAGGAACCCACCCTCACTGTGCATCCCATTGGGAATTACGGCGAGGCTGAATTCGGCGGGCGACCCCGTACGCTCATCCCTGCCGCACCTCGTTTCATGGCCCATCTTCTCAGACTCATCAAACGACACCTTCAGACCACGGAGTTGCGGTACCATGTCTGCTATGAGGTCACCCACCATGGTCCCTTCTTGAAGATCCCGACCGTGTTCGCTGAGGTGGGAAGCACCGAGCAGCAGTGGAGGGAAAAGAAGCCAGCGGCGGTCATCGCGACCTCGTTGCTTGAACTCCTTACCTCTTTTCACTATGAACAGGATTTTCCCTCGACGATACCGGTTCTCCTCGGGATAGGGGGCGGGCATTATGCGCCTCGCTTCACGGACGTGGTGTTTGAACGAAACGCATCATTCGGCCATATGATTCCGACCTACCAAATCGACGCGGGAGCCGCTGATGATGCGATGATCGAGCAAGCGATGAACGCGACACCGAACCTCACCGGGGTGTATCTGCATAAAAAAGCGTTGAAGAAATCACAAATCACCCATTATAAAGAATGGTTCCATGCTCGTGGTATGCCGGTGGTCTCAAGCAGTGAGCTTCCGGCGCTTGAGTAATCCCTCTTTTGCAAGGCGATGGGCGAGTCGAAGCGGCTCAGGGTTTTTGAAGACACACAAGTTTTTCACGATGGTGCGACAGCCTGGAAGCGACACGCGATGGCCAGGGGAGACGAACACCGGGTGTGTGTGGTTCACCGAGAGCGCAATTCCCCGTGGTTCGTTGTCTATGGTCACCACCGACCCTTTGACCGTACCATACAGGAGGGTTTTTGCCACACCAATCGTCGGAACGTCAAGCTGGAGACCCGCCTGGCAGGCAAACCCGCATCGGGCTGGATGAAGGATGCCGTTGCCATCGAGGAGAAGTATTGAAGGCTTCCTTGATACTTTGTTCATTACACGTTCAACGATCGGCAGCTCTCTATAGGAAAAATAGGTGGAGATGAACGGGAAATCAGTGGTCGCGTACGTAACCTGAGTCTCGACGACCCGTTTTGTATGATAATCAAGCACAACACATGCTCCGCACGCTTCCTCGAACTCACTGTCAGGGTAGGCGACATCCACGCCGGCGACGGTTTCTATCTCCTGGGGATCGTCAGCAAGACGCAATTTTTTCTCTAAAGCGAGCTGCTCTTGTCGCAGGGCACGCAAGGGGTACGTGGTCTGAAAATCATGAAAAAAGGCTTTCTCAAAATCAACGAGCTTTCCCTTCTCCACGCGGATACCATCACGGTGGAGCCGTCTGATCTTCTCTGTGATGCCACCTCCGAATCCACCCAGTCTCCCGTCAGCATGTACAATCTTGTAGCACGGCATTGTGCCAGGGTCTGGATTCTGATTCATCATCCGACCGACTGCACGGGCAGCGACACGGTCACCGAGCGCTTCGGCGACCGCACCGTACGTCGAAACCTTCCGCGGAGGGATTTGACGAACGAGGTCGTAGGTGTACTCGAAAAGGTTCATAAGGAGCCATAGGCTATGTCTGGTAAATAGGTTTCCATCATATCCTTCAGCACAGTAATTGCAGGGAGAACACAATGAACGCGATTAAATTCCTAGGGACCGCGGGTGCCCGCTTCGTGGTCATGCAACAGCTACGAGCCTCAGGAGGCCTCTGGCTTACCCTTGACGACACGACTCTGCTCATCGACCCAGGCCCTGGGTCTCTCGTCCGTTGTCTTTCTAGTAGACCCAAATTAAACCCCCGGGACCTGGACGGCATCATCCTCACCCATCGTCATTTAGACCATGCCAACGACATCAACATCATGATTGAGGCGATGACGAACGGAGGATTCAAAAAAAAAGGCGTCGTCTTCGCCCCCGCGGACGCCTTAGAAAAAGATGCAGTGATCCTCCGGTACATTCGCCCCCAGGTCGATCGAATCGAGATTCTCATGGAAAAAGGAAAATACAAATTAGGGAACATCTCTTTTTCTACCCCGATTCGTATGAAACACGGGGTGGAGGCGTACGGACTGAATCTCAAGGGGAAATCCCATACGATATCACTGATTACCGACACCGATTTCTTCGACGGCCTCGCCTCCCATTTCAAAGGAGACATCTTGATTATCAACGTTGTTTTGCTTGAGGAAAAAAGCAATATTGACCATCTCTGTCTTAAAGAGGCGGAGCAAATCATTGCAGACAATGCACCAAAGCTTGCGATACTGACGCATTTCGGTATGGGCATCATCAAAGCTAAGCCCTGGGAGCTTGCAGAAAAGCTTTCAAAAAAGCTGAAGGTGCCAGTCCTTGCCGCTCGGGACGGCATGGAACTCAATCTTGATGCCTATCAAAAGAGATGAACTGCCGAATGTTGATGGCAGCAAAACAGCCACGATGGGATTTTCTTATACGAATTTATATATAATACCGTTGTATTCTAATACCAATGGAAGAGAAATACAAGGGGAACACGTGTATTGTTCTTTTCGTCTGTATCCTCCTTTTTATCCCGACCATACTACCTCTTGACGCAGGGATGCATCAAACCGCAAATGCCATCCAGGGTCCGTCGTTGAAGCAACAGGCAGCGATCTCTCTGTGTATCTTTGAGAAGGGCACCACGCGATGCTACCACAGCAAGCTGTCGGTCGATGATGTCACAATGATCACGAACCTCATGATGAACTACCTGGAAGTACAGACCACCGCACCCCTTTCGAAGGTAAAGAATCGATTAGAAGGAGAATTACGTAACTCTCTTCATCAGTTCTTGGCGCTTCCGGATGAAGCCATCCAAGACGTGCTCTCTGCGTTTTCCACACAAGGTGTTTCGAGGGAGGCTACATCGATGTCAAGGTTCTCACGTGGTGTGCTTCCGTTGTACGAAAAAAAGGAAAAGGTGGTTCGCGCAAGCATCACGAGTTCAGGCGCGGGGGTTCTGATTCCGATAGCACTCACGCCACGGCCACGACTGACGGCCATCTGGAAGGCAGACTCAGGGAAAACCCTTGCCACTAATTGGGTCACGAAATATGGCTATAACGCGACAGGGCCTCATCTCGGAGTCGCGGTCGGGTTCATCGGAGTAGGTTTTTCCTCTCGAGTACCGAACGAACATCAGTACGTCTTGGTGGGAGGCGCATTACTCGCCCTATTGTACGGGGACACGATCGTACCCATTGTGCCTTCGTAAACACAGCTCATCCAAAGAATAACAAATGATCCTCCCCATCCTGAGACCTTCTAGGCCTCTCCAAAGCTTTTAATTCAAGGGGGATTATCCACACACAATGAATGCAACGCTACCGCTCCTGCCGAACTACGAAAGCATCCTTCGTGAGACGAGAAATCCTCAATACCTTGAATGCAAACAAACACCTGTGTCATTTGATCACTCGATGTCAATAGAGATGCTTTGGAAAATCCACGACGAAGCTCTCCTCAACAAGGATGCTCAGACTAAGCCGTTTCATAAGTCGCTCCTCGACCTGAAAATCGAACTCGCCTGTCGTCTGTACCAATCGTGCTGTTTCTGCGAGCATCGGTGCGGTGTTGACCGACGGCAAAAGACGGGGAATTGCGGAATCAAAGAATCACGAATCGCCTCCGAGTTCCTCCATTTCGGGGAAGAGCCGATGTTGGTTCCGTCCTACACCGTCTTTTTCTCAGGGTGCACCTTCCATTGTGTGTTCTGTCAGAACTGGGACATCAGCCAACGACCCTGTGGAGCCTTCGTCGAACCAAAAGACCTTGCGACACGAATCGATCAGCGAAGAAGACAGGGCGCAAGGAACGTGAACTGGGTCGGTGGCGACCCGACACCTGATCTGCTGTACCTTCTGCAGGTCTTGAATGAAACGCAGAGCAGTCTCCCCCAAGTCTGGAATTCTAACATGTACTGTTCTGTGGAGACCATGAAGCTGTTACAGGGAGTTATCGACGTATATTTGACTGATTTTAAGTACGGAAACGACGCTTGCGCACGACGGCTCTCCAAGATTGACCGGTACACTCCCATCGTACAAAGGAATCATCGCTTGGCAAACGAGCATGGGGAGGTCATCGTGCGTCACCTTGTAATGCCACATCACAGGACGTGTTGTTCATCGCCAATCCTGCGGTGGATTAAAGAGAATATTCCTACTGCTGTGGTCAATATCATGTCCCAATATCAGCCTGAGTACCAGGCGGATGACTACGAGGAGATTGCCCAACCACTCTCCAGGGAGGAATACCTCAATGTACAACACAATGCAGAATCCCTCGGCCTCGTATTATTGTAAAAGTCTGTATTATCGTTGGGGCACCATTACCCAAACAAGATGCGATCGCATCATCGTCGATGGTTCCACTGGAAGGTCGAAAAATATTCTGCCTCGTATTTTTTTGCGAGGAGCGCCTCTTCCTTTGTCAAGGCTCCTTCAACGAGCGTGACACGAAACTCGTCCTCGAACCCTTTTTTCATTGCCGTCGCAACCGTGTCAAATGGGACCTCGGAACCAAGGATATGCCGGACTGACGTCACCCGTTGTTTCACATCGGTAATCATCTTGTCTTTGAGCTTCTCATTCGGGACTTTCAGCAGGGAGAACATGGTGTCAACATTGACATCGAGAAGGATCGTCCCATGCTGGAGAATCGTGCTCATCTTCCGAGTCTGGGCATTCCCCGAGATCTTCTTCCCGTCGACAATGATATCATTGATAGGTGCGTAGGTCGCATGAATTCCCAATTGTTGCAAACCCAGGATGAGTGCGTTGCAGACGCGACCGTAACTACTCAGGATGTTCTTGGGGATCGAAGGATGTGATTCTGCGATCACGATGCTGTACGTCAGCTCATCGTCATGGAACACGGCGCCCCCGCCTGTGATCCTGCGAACATAGTCAACACCATGTTTTTTACACGAGTCGATGTCGATCTCCTCTTGAAGGTTCTGGAAGTACCCGATCGAGATGGCAGGAGGCACCCAGCGGTAGAACCGTACCGTGGGGGGGACTTTGCCTCCGCTGTGCGCGACAAGGATCGCCCTGTCGACCGCCATGTTGACGTAGGCGGTGTTCCCCCCGCTTAGTATCAATCTCCATTGCTCGCTCATGGTGAACAGGCCAGTATGGCTTGTGTTAATCCTTCTGCATCGACGCCGATGAACTGGATCTTCTGCGCTCGAATAATTGACTCGAGTTTTTTCCTCAGATGGTCTCGTTCGAAGACCACCTGTTCCAATGCTTGTTCGACGAGTTCAACGGCCTCTTCAGGGTACGCAAAGAAATCACCCGTGATTCGCACGTGATGAATCGTGCGAGTAGACGGATTGTATTCAAGAGAAATCCTCAGGAGTTTCCCTCGAGGGACCTTGTAGATTGAATGGTAACATAAACGCTTCATATTTGGGATCCTCTTCTTAGAGTCAGGTGAATGTCTGTTCCGCATGGTAGGAACTCCGGATAAGCGGTCCCGCCTCGACATGGGTGAACCCGAGGTCCAAGGCGATGGTTTTGAGGTCACGGAACTCCTCCGGAGTGTAATATTTTTTGATGACCGCGTGACTTTTTGTTGGCTGCAGATACTGCCCTATGGTGACCACGTCGACCGCGACAGCCCTTAAATCCTTTAACGTCATGATAATCTCCTCCGTGATTTCCCCTAGTCCGACCATCAGTCCTGATTTCGTGATCATATGTGCGTCGAAGGCTTTCGCAGCTCGTAGTAACCTGAGGCTAGTCTGATAGTTCCCTTGAGGCCGGACGTCCGGGAAGAGATGTTCGACGACCTCTATGTTATGGTTCAGCACGTCAGGACGCGCGGAAAGCACCGTGCGCAAAGCCTGGATGTCTCCTTGGAAATCTGGGATTAGCACTTCGACCTTACACAAGTTATTTCTTTGTCTGATTGCTCGAATCGTTTTGGAAAAAACATTGGCCCCTCCATCAGGAAGATCATCACGTGTGACCGACGTCACAACGACATACTTCAACCCTAAGGCTTCGACACTGTTCGCGACAGCATCCGGCTCCTCTTCATTGACCGCACTGGGACTGCCATGGGCAACATTACAATAGCGGCAGGCGCGTGTACACACGTCTCCAAGGATGAGGAACACAGCGGTGCCATTTCCGAAGCATTCTGCGATATTCGGACATTTCGCCTCCTCGCAGATCGTATGCAGCTTCGAGGTCCGCATCAGGGTTTTCACCTGTTGGTACTGTGCTCCGCCTCCAATTTTCACTTTTAACCAATCAGGATGACGCCGCGTCATTAGTGGAGGAGAAAATATTCGTATTTATAGTCGTTGCGTTGGTATAAACATTGATTAAACGGGAACCCTCTTTTTCGGAGCAACCCCTCTGGTTGTGATAATAGGGGCGAAATCATCAATCCTGGTTTGAATGTGGTACATTAAGAGGTCTAGCTGTGATTCTTTCATAAAGCCTCTCACCTAAGAAAAACTAAGACAGGACAATGATAAAACATTGACTGAAAATCACTTGAAAAATAGGTCAAAAACAATTGAACCATTCTGAAATTTATTGGTTTTCTTCACACGCCCATGGTGACGCGTAGAAGGTCGCGAAGCCCCGGGGAAACACCGAGGATGAAGATCCCGATTTTAATGAGGTTCACCAGACGCGCGTAGCGCATCAGTTCCTTTTTGTACAGAATATCGAACACGTAGATGACGAGGATGATGAGGAGGAATTTAATGATGGGAAACAGGGGAGGCCAGGTTTCCAGCAAGAGGTTCGAGGCAGGATGCTTCTCAATGTACGACGGAAGACCCATGTGGAACGGGTCGTAGATGCTGATCCAACTCGTCAGCCCGTCTATGAGATGACCGGAAAGCATCGAGAGATTCAAGGGGGCCGTATAGGCCGCAACCGAGTCGTGTTTTCTATTCACATACGCGATGAAAAACACGAGGGCGACGATGAGTGCAGTAAGCCCCATCACCAGGAGAAACACGTCGAATCTCACACCATCGGTGCTCCCCCAGCGCATCCCAAGAATCCATCGTCCTATGAGATACGTAAAGGGCAGCAACACGAGCAACCCTCCTGAGAAGATCACCGTGTTGATGGATTGTGACTGCTTTTTCAAGAAATTGTACAGGAAAGGGAGGAATGCGAGAATGGACAGAACATAAAAGACGCCTGGTTCAATGCGGTACATCGCATAGGGTACTCGAAGAGACCAGACGATTGTATAGGCGACATCTACCACCACATACAGGAGGAGTAGTAAAAGGAAGATCCGTCGAGGTGACCAATCCGACGCCCGTTTCTGAAGGACATATCCAAGGAATAAAAAAAGCAAGACGTACACCGTGGTTTGAAGGTAGATGAACGGGGAGATGAACCAGTACACCCCTGGGACGAAAAAATAACTTGCGTCTTCAAGCACCCGAGTAACTGGACCGAAAAGGATGTACGGGAGTAACGCCAGACAGAAATGCCAATCGATGATTATCTCAAGTTTTTTCAAGAGTTGATACAGCCCGAAGAGCGCGCCGACAAGGATGATGCCGTAGGTAAGCTCGGAGACAACGGTGTACCCCTCAGTAGCAGCAATACCATGGTAGGAGACGCTGTGCCCTGACGCATCAGCGACCACTGGCCCCCAGTAGTACCTCCAGATCCACTGGTCATAGAACAGGGACGGTGCCACAAGCAGGCCTCCGATGACAATCCCAAAAATAACGATCAAAAGAACCCCAACAATGAGAGGTGTATGCCGGGTGAGGGATTGAAATGAACTCATCTGCGTACGGCAAAGAAAAAGATGCTATATTAACTTACCTCGCCTCCATGACGCTCACTGGCAGATAACAACGTATATAAACGACGACGATCATTAAAGAACCATTCGGGGATATCATATGAAGAATGGTCTTACGGTACTTTGCTTCATAGTGCTGATTCTACCAGTTTCCGCGTTTACTACCATGGCCGATGACGCACCTGTTCGCCCAGTCGATCTCCCGTCTTCCTTCAGCTGGCGGGATATCAATGGGACTGATTACACCACACCGGTCAGAGACCAAGCGCCCGCGCCAACCTGCGAAGCCTACGCGATATGCGCCGCGCTGGAAACGGAGATGCAATACAAGCTGAAGGAACGTTATCTGCCTGACCTCTCAGAAAATCATTTGTTTTTCTCTGCCGGCGGCACGATGAAAAAAGGAGGCGTGAACTTAGCTGATGCAGCAACCTATGTAAAGAATATCGGGGTGCCTGACGAAGGGTGTTGGCCTGAGCCTCATCGGCCTGTTGACTATTCGTTCCAGAGTCTGCCCGGATGGCAGAACAGAACCGTGCGAATCACGGATTGGGGATGGATCCAAGATAATGTCACGGTGATGAAGCAGGCACTGATCGAGTATGGGCCGCTGGTGATCTGCATCCATTTCTCAAGAGACTTCATTCACTATCATGGCGGCGTCTACAAAGGCCCCCAGGGGACTATCATCGGCGGGCACGTGGTGACGATCGTGGGGTACAATGACAGCCAGGGCTGTTGGATCGTGAAAAACAGTGACGGGACCGGGTGGGGCGAAGACGGATACTTCCGGATGGCGTACGATGCAAATATGATTGCTCACTGGTCTGGTACTGGTATCATGTATCTTGATGGGGTGTACGGGAACCTGAGACCAAATGTGCCAAAGATCTACCTGGAAACACCGGAGTACTTCCATACGTATCTGTTTGGAAAGGGATTCTCGACGCTCGTACGAGGGACCCTGCTTCAAAAAGCAGCGGCGCGCATTCTCGGGCCGCTGACCGTGACCGTCACCACGGAGAACGCCAGCAGCGTCGAGTTCTTCGTCGATAACGTCTCACAGTACATCGACACACAGGCACCGTTCACCTGGGATCTGCATGCGACCCACGGCCTCCACACCCTGGAAGTCAGAGCGACTGATGAACATCAGGACGCCTCGCTTGCCATCCTCGACTTCTATAACCTGCTGTAATCCAAGGTAAGAATAAGAGTCTTAATCGATTATTTTCTTCGGGAACTCGCCATGAGGCAGACGACCTTTCTTCGTGCCGTCTCTCCTGATGATGTTGTTGTAACCGTACTTGTGTTTCTTCATGGAGGTATGCAATTTATTATGACACTCTTTGCAGACCCGTATCGCGATGTTTTTCTGGTAATCAATATGATGCAGTGAGACGAGACGTTGCTGCAGATCCACGACGGACTGTCGTGTCTCTCTTGGTAGCAATTCTTTGTTGCAGATTTTGCAATAATATTTTTTTCCTTCCTTCATTTTGGTTTCGGGTGAAATAGGACCGTTCTTTATAAAGGACTACCTATAAATTGGAGATTTACCCTTTTCTCCGGCAAAAGAGTAATATATTGAACCTGTTCTTTACCTTCCTGATTTACCTATGGAACGTTTCGAGAAGTTCAAAGTGATGATTTTCCCGCGAGAGGTCATCGTTGGTCACAACACGACCGATCAAATTAAGAGCATCTGTAATCATCTTGCGCCTAGCAACAACGTGATGCTGGTCTGCGATAAAAACACGAAAAAAATCTCCGGGGACCGTATCGAGCGCATTCTTACAAGCGCGGGCTACGAAGCGAACATGGTGGTCCTTCAGCTTCCCATCATCAAACGAGAGGTGCTTCCAGCCTGGCCGACCATCCGCGAGGTCAACACCGTCATCAAAGAAGTAAAAAAATCGGGTTCGGATTTCCTCATCGGTGTTGGAGGAGGCTCGGTTATCGACGTGACGAAACTAGCTGCCTTCGAGCTTTCCATGGAGTTCGTGAGCGTTCCCACCTCTGCGTCCCATGACGGCATGGCGTCCCCACGCGCATCCCTTAAAGATAAACGAGGCTCTGTGTCACGGTCAGCGGTGTCACCGATCGCGGTGCTTGCGGACACGGCAGCAATCATGAAGGCACCGTACCGTATGCTTGCGTCAGGATGTGCTGACGTCATCTCGAACCTCACCGCGGTGAAGGACTGGGAGCTTGCACATCGGCTCAAAGATGAGGATTTCAGCAACTTCGCAGCTTCACTCTCCACGACCGCGTCCCGGCTGATTCTTGAGAAGGCGGAGGACATACGCTCGGGTCTTGAGGAGGCGGTCTGGCAGGCGATCAAATCCATGGTCGTTTCGGGGGTCGCGATGAGTGTTGCGGGTAACACGCGCCCGGCATCAGGAGCAGAGCACATGTTTTCCCACCTGCTTGACAGCATCGCCCCCGGCAAAGCCCTCCATGGCGAGCAATGCGGCATCGGATCTATCATGATGATGTACTTGCACGGAGGCGACTGGCAGGAGATACGCAGCTCGCTGAAGATGATCGGTGCTCCGACGACCGCAAAGGAGCTGAACATCTCAAGGAAGAAGATTATCCAGGCGCTCATGGGTGCCCAGAAGATACGCCCGGATCGCTACACGATCCTCGGGGAGCAGGGTCTCACGGAGGACGCCGCGAAGAAGCTTGCGAAGATCACAGGTGTGATCTGATGGTGCTCGTCACACTCGTCGGCGAGCAGCTCGCGGTGGAGGGGGAGGAATTCATCTATCTCGGGTCTAACAGCGAGTGCAGGAACTGCCAGCTGAAGACCGTCTGCTTCAACCTCAAACCAGGGAGAAGATACCGGATCACCAAGCTGCGGGATAAAAACCATGATTGTAATCTCCATGAGGGAAAAGTCGTGGTCGTCGAAGTCGAAGAACTCCCGTTAACGGTCGCCGTCCCAGAAGAATTCCCGGAAGGGAAAACAACTACGGTGAGGAAGCAGACCTGTAAAAACATCGGGTGCGATTCGTTTGAAATATGCACAAACCTCGGGCTTCAGAACGGTCGAAGCTACACCGTGAAGAAAGTCTATGAAAAAATCCAATGCCCGAAGCACCACGAGTTGTACAAAGTTGATGTCATCGATTGAACCGCTGACTTAATAAGCATGGGTTCTTTTGTTTATTTCATCTTGAGTTCGTTTTTCAGCAGTTTCACTTTGTCGGTTTTTTCCCAGATGAAATCAGGGTCGTCCCTTCCGAAGTGCCCGTAGGCCGCGGTTTTCTTGAAGATCGGCCGGCGCAGGTCAAGCTGCATGATGATGTCAGCGGGCTTCACAGGGAAAAACTCTCGGATGAGCTCTTCGATACGTCCGAGCGGGATCTTGTTGGTGCCAAAACAGTCGATGTTGATCGAGACAGGGTCAGCGACACCGATCGCGTACGCGAACTGGATCTCGCATTTCTCTGCGATGCCTGCAGCGACGATGTTTTTTGCGATGTACCGCGTCGCGTAGGCAGCGCTCCGATCGACTTTGGATGGGTCTTTGCCGGAGAACGCACCCCCACCATGTCGGCCTACGCCTCCATAGGTGTCGACGATGATCTTGCGGCCGGTGAGCCCTGCGTCAGCGTATGGCCCGCCTCGGACGAACGCCCCGGTCGGGTTCACATGGAAGATCGTCTCTTTATCCATCCACTCCTTGCAGACAGGGGTGATGATCTTTTCGATCACGTCACGCCTAATCCGGTCGTGGGAGATGCCACCGTCATGCTGAGTCGAGACAACGATCGTATGTGCGCGTTTCGGCTGCCCTTTCTCATCATATTCGATGGAGACCTGGGATTTCCCATCAGGTCTCAAATAGGAGATTTGCCCGTTCTTCCTGACGTCGGAGAGTCGCTTCGTGAGCTTATGAGCAAGTAAGATAGGTAACGGCATGAGTTCCTTGGTTTCATTGCAGGCGTACCCATACATCATCCCCTGGTCACCCGCACCCTGCTCCTTGTGGAGGCCTTGGTTCACGGTGACTCCTTGCGAGATGTCCGGGCTCTGCTCCGTGATTTGGACCCAGACCGAGCAGGTCTCCCATTCGATCCCGTATTCTGATTTCGTGTACCCGATCCCTTTAATGGTTTCTCGGACGACATGCGGGATGTCGATGTACGCGTTGGTGGTCATCTCACCGAACACCATCACGCCACCATTCTTGGTCGCAGTCTCGATGGCGACCCTGGAGTCCTTGTCCTGGCGGAGCGCCTCATCAAGAATCGCGTCAGAGATGAGGTCGCACATCTTGTCAGGATGACCTTCGGTGACTGACTCTGAACTTATTATACATCTTCGCTTTGCCATACACTCACCCAAGTAACAAGACTATCGTATAAGGGACTCCACAACCCCAAGGAATTTATTAAGTTTATCAAAGGAAAGAAGTATGAAGGGTACGAAAAGAAAAAAAAGAGGGTGGTTACCCGATTTTCCGGGTCGTCACCCAGAGTTCCTCATCGATGGAGTTGTAGATGTCATCATCGGAGACGTTCTTTGGCTGCCGCTTGTCGATGAGGGTGCCATGCTCTGAGGTTTTCTCTTTCGCGTAGCGTGCGATGGTGTCTTTCTTGAGCCGCCAGTAATGCGTCCGCCATTCTCTCCCGTCGTACAGGGTAGTTTCTTCCCGCTCTGTCGTCAGCATCCCTTCTTCTTCGAGGATGTAAAACAGTTGGCGGTCCTCAGGGTCGAGCACGTTGTCGATCACCCGATCGTCGAACCCAAAGATGTCCATGACGAATCCCGCGTCACGCCGTGCTTCCTCGATGTCGATACCGACTCTGTTAGCGATGGCCTTCGATAAATCATCCAGGGTGATAATTGTCATAAAAACCTCTATCCGTTCTCTTTCGTGTCGCTTCTGTGCTGCTTCCTTCCATTCTTATTTTTTAGATTCCCATTATATGTGTATGGTGCTTCTATATATACTTTTCTTTTTTAACCTCGCGACTCTATATTAAGTTTATAAAGATCGAGTTCGCATCGTTCAAGCTAAAATAGGGGGAACAGTATATCCTTCGTGGTGAGTCATGGACTTGTCTTTAATGAAGCGCCTTGAACGGACCTTGCAGGCGCTCGACAGGAGAATGCTCGCAAAAGCTCACGTCGTCATGCTCCCTGATTTTTTCATCGATCATTTTGTGTCCCTGGAAAATACAAAAAAAACATGGACTGCAGTCGACGCGCTCACGAAGCAGGGAGGTGGGAATCTACCAGGCATCCCTCAGCAGATCTCTCAAGGGGGAAACGCGGCGAATACCGTGCTTGCGCTCGCCCGGCTTGGGGTATCCTCCCATTTGATCTGCAGGACCGACGCGTTCGGGCTGCATTGCCTGCAGTTCTTCCTTGGCAGGCATCAGGTGGACCTCTCCGGAGTCAAGACGACAGGGAAGCTTGCCCTTACGACCGCGCTTGAATTCCAAAAAACGCATGCGAACGTCATGCTGGGTGACCCTGGCTCGGTCGCTGATTTTGCTTTTAACCTGCTGGATGCCCATGATTTCGATTTGCTTCGCTCCGCGGATATCGCCGGGGTGGTGAACTGGAACCTCAACGAGTATGGGACAGAGCTTGCGCAACAGGTGTTTGAGACCGTGAAAAAGGAAGGCGTGAAAACCTTTTTTGATTCTGGCGACCCGTCTTCCCGGATAAAGGACATCCCCAAGCTCATGACGCAGGTCCTGAGAAACCCTCGCCTTGACATCTTCGGTCTGAATGAAAATGAGCTTCGCTACTATAGCTCCATCGTCGAAGACTCCCAGGAGGGACTGGTGCGTGCTCTTTCAGCGTTGAAACAGCTTATGTCCGCACGCATCGATCTTCATACCACACGGTTTTCCTGCTCCATGGGCAGGGCACCGACGCTGGTATCCTCCGAATCATTACCGAGAATCTATCGGTCCACAGGGGCCGGGGACGCGTGGAACGCGGCGAATCTCTTTGCTGAGCTGTTCGGGTTTGAGGATGACCAACGGTTGCTCTTCGCCAATATCGCAGCTGGCTGCTACATTTCTTCACGTGAGCCTCAACACCCGACTACTGACACCATTCTCAATTTTATTAAAAAGACATTATAATTAATGTATTTTCATCGATGCTCTCTGAGAATATGTGAGTATTTTCGTCATGTTTTTAAGGGAGTAAAGAAATTCTATAATAAAATTTAAATACTGTTATTCTGTTTCAAGTGCAAGAATGGGGGAAGCAATTTTTTTTCAATCTCTCCTCACCACCTTCAATCTTCCCCATTCTCTCCTTATTCTCAGTTCAGGAAAAGAGAAGATGATGTGCCTTTTTCGCGACGCGCTGTCGATACGCCTCATCCGTGATGATCATCACCGCCCAATCGGGGGCGATGCGGGAGCGTATCGCCTTGGCGACCGGAGTGAAGTCATCCAGGGTTTTTACGGCATGCCCATCGACAAAACAAATATCGGTTCTGTTGATACGAGGCTCAGCTCGTAACAACTCTGGTTGTGGAAGGTCGAGGATCACATGCCCTTTGGGGATACCTACTGCTTCTTCGATTTCTTGTTCTTTCTGCCTTCGTTTCGGTGCGCTCTCAAGCTTTGAGAGCACCTTGCGCTCCTGTGCATCGAGATCCTGCAACGACGCGGTAAACGCTACTTTGAAGAGGTCGCGATATTTCAAACGGGTGACGATCTCCTGCTGATACCGCCCCATGGTGAAAAGTCTGGCCATGATTTCGGCATCCGTCATTCTGAAGAACTCAAACGGTTCTGCCTCAGGGAGCTCCTCCAGCGCCTTCAGAAGCATCAACTCTGCGATACGGACGGTTTTATGGAAATACACGGAGGAGAACATCAAGGCGCGTGCCATGAGGATGTTTTCGACGACGCTGACGCCTTTGCGCATCATCGCAAGATTTCCTCTATGTATCATGATTGTCTGTAAAAGCCGCTGTACGTCGATGAGCCCATAGGAGACGCCAGTGTAGTACGCATCCCTCATCAGGTAATCGAGTTGGTCAACATCAATCGTGCTGTTCAAGAGCTGACCAAGGTATGGTTTCTTCGGACGTTTCCCCCGGATGATACTGACGATATCCTTCTGATCAGCACCGTAACGCTCGAGGATCTGATGCATGGTTGCTGCATGGATGAACGATTTCTCGGTAGCATCAAAAATCGTGTACTTCCCTAGGATAAGCTGCTCGGTGAGGTCGACATGGTCCACCCCAAACCGTTCGAGGAGAATCGATTCAAGGGTATGGGAAAATGGACCATGACCGATATCATGGAGGAGCGTCGCGCAAGTGACCAGGTCGATCTCCTCACGTGGAAGCTCGAGGATGTCGGTGATGCGGATCACGATCGCGCAGGCGCCCAGCGAATGCTCAAACCTGGTGTGGTGTGCCCCGGGGAAGACAAGATGTGCGAAC
The DNA here is from genome assembly GCA_035543435.1 of Thermoplasmatota archaeon. Classification (GTDB taxonomy): domain Archaea; phylum Thermoplasmatota; class E2; order DHVEG-1; family DHVEG-1; genus SM1-50. The sequence continues at coordinate 20,838 of DATKKD010000118.1, read as the reverse complement.
CCGAGCTGCTTGATACCATGGAGTCGCTGCAATTCAGGAGTGCTGAGGAGATCCAGGAGGCACCCGGTGAGACGGATGTCGCCATGGATTGGATCCCGTACAACCTTATGATTTTCCACAACCGGTCCCTGGAGGAGAATGAAGAGAAGGATTGATATAGTTTTGTCAGTCCCCGACCTTTGAACGGGAACCTTTAAAAAAATTCCTGCTATTCAGTTCATGAACAGAGAAACCATGAGACGTATCGAAATCGAGGTGGGAGTTTGACCAGAACAATTCTCTTTTCTTTGGAGCATTGCATGAAATGTCAAGAGGTAAAAGAACTCATCTCTGGAAAGGAGGACATCGAAATCGTCACCTTCCCCCATGACCTTTCACAATGGAACGAAGCGGAGTTCACCCTCGCGAAGACCTATGACGTGTTTGAGGATTTACAAAAGACAGCACCGATTCTTTGGCGCGACGGGGAGAAAAAAATCGGGTACCTCCGAATTAGAAAATGGCTGCAGGACACTGCAGTGGCGCCAACCAAATATTAATTAAGATGGTGGTAATGTTGTTTTTTCGTTCATGGACGAACTCGAAGAACTCAGGAGAAAGAAACTCTCACAATTACAGAAACAATACATGAACGGAGGGAAAACCTTGGAGAAGACATGGCCAGATACCCCTGTGGTGATGCTTGATGCCGACCTTGATGAACAGGTGAAAAAATATCCGGTGGTCGTGGTTGACTGCTGGGCAGCCTGGTGCGGACCCTGCCGCATGATCGGACCGGTGGTCGAGGAGCTCGCGAAGGATTTGAAAGGGAAGATCGTGTTCGGAAAGCTCAACGTCGACGAGAACCCGCAAACCTCGATGAAATACCGGATCATGAGCATCCCTACCCTGCTGATTTTCAAGAATGGCGCGCTCGTCGATCGGCTCATTGGTGCGATGCCTAAGGAAATGCTCCTCGGCAGGCTGAAACCATACACCGGATGATGCCTCGGTGATGCCGTATCCCCTCGAGCAAACCAGCACTGGTCATTGTGCTTCTTTTACTTCTTCTTCCTGTCGTGCAACTCGCGGGTTGTGTGAATTCTCAGCAGCAGAACCCGAACGTGGATTTCACGTTCACCACGCTCGACGGACAGATGAAACAACTGCATGATTATTACGGCAAGGTACTAGTGCTTGACCTCATGGGTGTGAACTGCCAACCCTGCGGGCTGGAAATGACGCAGTTGAAGCAGATTCAAACGAACTACTCGGAGGACCAGGTGATCATCATCTCCATCGACGTGTGGGTCTCCCAGGGGGAGAACACATCGATGCTTCGGCAGTACCTTAGTGCATTCCAGCAGCAGCTCCATATCTCCTTGAACTGGACGTTCGGGTTGGACGATGCCAGGGGAACCATAGGAAACACCTACGCAAAGAACGGAATCCCGACGCTGTACATCCTCGACACAAAAGGAAATATTTATTACACACACGTGGGTTATGACTCTTATAGGAGTCTCGCCTTGAAGCTTGACCAGATGGTGCGTAAAATATAAAAAAGGCATGAGGGAGATATCACTATGATGAAGCAGAAACGCATGTTAATATTCATCGGAATCGTAAGTTGCTTGGTTCTGAACATAAGTGGCCCCGCTATGGCAGCCGAACCGGTCCTTGGGGAAGTAACCCTTAGCCCAGAACACCCCACAAAACTTACAACAGTCACCTTCACGGTCAACGTCATTGGTGAGGATATCTCGCTGGCGAAGGTCGTCGTGAAAGAATGCGACAAAACGTCATGTCAGAGGACGTTAGATAACGTCACCATGCAATCTCTCGGAGGAACCCGCTACAGAGCCAACGTCACGCTTGATTACCCAACCGCGACCTATATCACGTATTGGGTGTACATCGAGCGAACCGCTGGACCCACTGCCGTGCTCCCAGACAGCCATGGCGTCATCGTGAACCTGACCGCGTCTCCTTCTGATGGAAACCAGTCTGGTAATAATAGCAACAATGGCAAGAAACAACCCGGCTTCGAAGTAGCATTGTTCATCGCAGCGGTCGGTGGAGCGTTAATTCTGGCAGGAAGAAGAAGATACCGATGAAGTTTCAGTTGAAACGGCTCTATTTCCAGATCGTTCTTTTTTTTACTGCGAACCTTGGGTACCCCGGTCTCCCAGGGTTGAAGACAGGGTTCTGCTACCCGTTTTTCTATTGTCAGGCGTGCCCAGCAGCGACCTCTGCATGCCCGCTGCGCGCCTTGGAAGATAGCGTGTACAAGCAGAGTTACGAATGGAGGTTTTTCGCTTTTCCTCTCCTGATCCTTGGCTTTTTTGGGGTGAGCACCGGACGCGCGGTGTGCGCCTGGGCGTGCCCGATCGGTCTGCTGCAACGAGGGACCGGAAAGGTAGCACGCAGGTTGAAAAACAAGTCGATGGTAAAGAAAATCGGCCATCATCCGATCGAGCGCATCATGCGGTACACGAAGTATATCATGCTCATCGGCTTGGTCTTGGTCACCTCTCTTCTGATTGGCTTCATCTTCACCGATATCTGCCCGGTCGGGTTACTCACCGGCACGATCCCAATCCTGATCCTCAACCCCGGGAAGTTCATACCGAACTACTTCTTCCCGGTCGCTCTCGTGATTTTTATCCTGTTTTTGGTGCTGATTTTCCTGGTGGAACGCGGTTGGTGCCGTTACTTCTGCCCGGTGGGCGCGATTCTCGGACCATTCAACAAAATCAGTTTCCTGCACATCCAAGTCCATGAGAAAGGGTGTACGCATTGCAACATCTGCTCGTACGTCTGTCCCATGGGTATCGACGTCCCTCACATGCACCGCGACCCCGAGTGCATCCTTTGTGGGAAATGCGTGAAAGCCTGCCCGAACAACCAGATCACCTACGAGAAGGTGTGAGATGAAGAAATTCCTTGCCGTCCAAATCACAGCACTGCTCATCATCTCAGGAACCCTCGGAGGCATGCTCTACGCAGCTAACGCATTCGAGGAGGTTCGTGACCGAATCGTGCTCGTTCTCTGTTTGAGTTGCATCAAGCTCGAACCAAAAACGACACGCGAGTTCACCTTCAACACCGTCAATAATGTATCCCACCCGAGGTTCGTCCTTGAGAATCTTTCGAAAGGACCTGTCTTTTTGCATTTCAGTGAAACCGTCTGCTCTGGGTGCGAGGTCATGTTTCCTATTGTGAAATCAATATTTGGGGTCAAATTCGGGAAACAGGACCGGTTTTGGAGGACCGTGACGTTCGAAAACCAGACTATCACGTACATCTACTCGAATCTGGACAACACCACCGATACCCTAGAAAATACGTTCCCTCTCTACGACAAGGACGATATCGGCGGGCTTCCCATGTTCGTCATCGTCACCTTGGGCTACGATCATGGGACGGTGAGACCCTACTACACCACCTTGTACGGGACGCTCAATGTGCCGACGGATACTGACCGGGATGCGCTCCTCAGGGAGGTCCTCCATGAAAGCCTTGAGCTGTACAAGCAAAACAAGGCAGGGTACCATGTACCGCCATAAAAAAAAAGAAAAAGAAAAACGAGTGAAAAAAAGATTAGATTTCGCCGCTGAGTATCTTTTGCCTTAGGATATTATACTGTGCTTTTGTGAGCGTGCAGACATTCTTTTTTTCACCGATAATGACCTTATCGCTCCTGATGTCCACCACAGGACATTTTGGAGGAACACAAGTTCCATCAGTACATAACACGACTTTCATATTATCCCTCTTCAATTTTTTTGGGTATTCAATATTAATAAAAGATACTATAAATACCTTTCGCAAAATAGGAAATTACACGGTCGAGAGGTACTTACCCTAGTTAGCGGTAACCAGTGATGACGAAGGCTGATGGATCCACCTTGGATATGATCCGAGGGATCCGAGTGTCAATCGTATTGACCTCCCTGACCGTGACATCAACCCTAGGGCCGACCTTCACCTGAAACTCCTGCTTGAGAAACGCACAGACCTGCTCGACCGAAGGACCGAGAGAACGCAGGCTCTCATCGATGACGACCTGCAGCTCCACCGTGTGAAGATCATGCTGGATGACCCGTGTGTTCTTCACCTTGTTGGTGCGCAACTCATACAGGAGCTTACTATAGGTCTCAGAAAAGGAGGAAGCAAGGAGCACCGTACCGTCAGGCAAATAAATCGCTAAATCGTCACGCCCATAGATCTTTTTAATCAGGCTACCTGCCATCCCACAATCACAGGTTTCGCCAAGGGGTGCGACAATATCATTAATCGCATTGTAGCGAATTATAGGGGTACCTCCTCCGTAAAGCTTCGTAATGACGAGATGTCCTGCTTCCCCAATGCGAACAGGCGAACCGTTATGCAGAAACTCAGGGTATACCAGGTCAGACATGAGATGATACCTCCCCTTATGGCACTCAAACCCGATCAGACCAGATTCGGTGGCCCCATACACCTCAAAGACGTGCGTCCCGAAGGATTTCTCGATGAAGGCTTTCAGCGACGGATCAAGGACAGAGCCGGTAGCCCCGATGTGATCCGGGGAAATATCCGCACCCTGCCCCGATTCCTTGAGGACTGCGAGGTGGCTCAGCATACCGACGTACCCACCGATGAACTGAGGGCGAAACGCGTTAATCTCAGTAATCAGTTTCTTGGGATCTTCGTTCGTATTCAGCCATTGGATGTTCTTGAACCGCGCCATGATGTTGAACCGTGGCTGCAGCCCGCGAGTGATATAGCCGCTCTCTGCGGTATGTGACGCGAAATCACCGATGATCGTGATCCTGTTCCTCCAGACACTCATACCGTACTCATGTAGCGTGCGGATGTACGCAAAAAGACCCATCACGATGTCGAACAAGTCCACATACAATGAGAGTGATTTCCCGGTCGTCCCTGAGGTAGCGACCTCGATGAGATGCTCCTTAGTTTTCGTTGATGAGATAATGCCGGACGGGTAGTGCTGTTTGAGATCGTCCTTCGAGATGAACGGCAGCCTCCCAAGATCAGCGATGCCTGTGATGTCATCAGGATGAACTCCCGCGTGCTGATATTTCTCTTGATACAAGGGAACAGTCAAGGCAAAACGGAGCAGCCTGTGAAGCTGTGAATCTTGGTACTTATGCAGAGCATGCTCATCGAACCGGTACAACCGGTCAATATCCACAAGGTAGCTTTTCAGGACCTTTGCAAGAAACACAGGGTCATAGAACTGGTTCATACGCAAGTACTCTTGAGATAGGTACGACTGCTTAAATAGCTGTCTCTCTTATCCTTCAACGAAGAATGAACATCCTAATCGTCGAGACCGTCTGGATGGGGAGTGCAACCTATAAATTCCTCGATAAGACGCTCCTCACCGCGTTTTCGATCCTACCCACTCTACAGGCCCGCGAGATTGCTGCAATCACCCCAAAACATCACAAGGTCACGGTGGTGAACGAGCGCTACACGCCAATCGATTATGAGGAAAAATACGATGTCGTCCACATCAATTTTGTGATCTCCACTACCCCTCATGCGTTTGAGATCGCTGATGCGTTTCGAAAGAAACATATCCCTGTTGTCCTCAGTGGACTCCATGTTGGAGGGATGCTGCAAGAGGCCAAACAGCACGCGGATAGCGTCTTAATCGGCAGGCCCGAACTCGCATGGCTCATCGCCCTTCGTGATATCGAGCAGCACAACCTACAACCGTTCTATGAGGCACCTCCTTTTGATGATTCAGTTCAACTCCCTCCGCTGAGGGTTTCCTTACCGGGCTTTGTCGCGACTGGAGCACTGGAAGCGACACGCGGTTGCCCGTACCAGTGCGACTTCTGTTCTGAAACAAGCACGACAGGCAGCCTCCCGTACTATGAGCGCCCGGTTGATGAGGTGGTCGCTGAAATACAGCACATACCTCAAAAAATCCTGATGTTCTATGACAGTTCCCTCACGATCCATCCTGACTACACAAAGACTCTTTTCACGAAGTTGCGAGGGATGCATAAAAAATGCTTTTGCAACGGAAACGCGAATGTGCTCGCATGTGACCAGGAACTTGTTCGGTTATCAAAAGAAGCAGGATGTGTCGCCTGGCTCATCGGCTTCGAATCGGTCTCGCAACAGACCCTTGACGCAGTCGGGAAGACAACCAATCTTGTTGATGAGTACGCCCGGGCGGTCCGAAACATCCATCGCTACGGCATGATCGTCATCGGATGCTTCATGTTCGGGTTCGACACCGACACCCCTGAGGTGTTTGACAACACCTTACAGGTCATCAACGACCTCGGGATAGATATCGCTGATTTCTCGATCCTCACCCCATTCCCTGGTACGCCCCTGTACCAAAGACTGATGACCGAAGGAAGGATCCTGACGAACAATTGGGAATACTATAACATGGGGAACGTCGTCTTCACGCCAAAGCAGATGACCCCTGAGCAACTCCAAAACGGGGTCTGGATGATGTACAACAGGTTCTATGCGCCGCCGTACGCCTTGAAAAGGATCCTGCGAAGTTTGCGTTGGGGCACGTATCCCTTTCTGGTCATCGTTGCCCGCAACATGGTGTCGATGATGAGCAGGAGACGCGTGTCAACCCCTCTGAAAAATGATTAGAAACGAGCTTTGAAGACGAGGCTTGCGGACGTTGTTTTCCCCATGTCATCGTACACGATTACTTTGAGGGTGTGGGAGTGTAAAAAGAGTTTTCGATTCAATAGTTTTGTTGTGAAGCTATATTCATAGGGAGCCTTCGTCACATTTTTTTGGAGGACACCGTCGATGTAAAACTCTACTTTAGCGACTGCTGAATCATCAGTGGCGTCTACCGAAAATACTTTCGTTTTCCCAAGGAGAAACGTCTTATTATAGAGAAACTCTTTCAGAAGAGAGATATTGGCTAATTTTTTAAAGAAATGCTTTCTTTCAATGATTTTTCCAACAATTGAAAGGGCTTTTCCATTCCAGTAGATGTTTCCCTTCAACGGCGAGGTGATCTGGAGTTGTGGCGGTAGATTCCCTTTGGGGACCACAGGCGTCGCATTCGTCGCGTCAGCGTAATAGGCATCAAAAGGATTCCCAGTGGGTGGGTTTGAGTACCCTGTGTGGTTCTTTGAACTGAAGACGACACCGATCACCATGAGGTTTTCATAATCGTAGGCGGAGATGTCTTTCGTGTCCGAAAAGGTAAGAACACTGTTCCCGTTGACCGATATGTTCGTATTGTTCACGTAGTCGACCAGGCCAAAGTGATAGGGTTTACTTTCATAGTCGTTGAACTCGGAGATAATCTCTGTGAGATAAAGCCTCAAATTGCCCGTGTAGGTTGTGTTTTCAAAGTTTTCTAGCTTGGTCGTCACTGTGACCTTTTTCGTGTTGTTACTGTACTGGGCGGTCACGGTCAGCCTGATTTTGGGAACGGTACGAGCAAGACTCGCGTTGATGGCATCGGTGTACAAGGAGGTTGGTTTGTCTCCCCCGACGACTATCTTGTATCCGCCATCGAAATAGGCCATCGGGAAACTATAGAGATTGTACTCATTGTCCCTCTCCTTAGCCAGTTGGCTCTTATCGTCGATGAGGGCGACATAGTAAAAATTGTATTTATGGGAATCATACAGGGATGCGAGGATGTTTGCCACGTTCGGGCAGTTCGTGCACCAGGTCGCAGTCGCTTCCTCTATAAAGACCGTATGGGTCAAGGTCTCATTCCCCTGGTCTCCTCCAGCAGGCTGAACCGTTATGGTGTAGTAGACGCTCCCGTCCGTCGACGGATCGCCCACCGGTCCGTTTCCTGCGGCATCATTGACGATGACATAGTAGTAATAGTCCTGTACGGCCGTGGACGGAATCGATATGGTGGCATAGCCTGAGAGGATGGAGGCGTTTATCCAGGAGGTGGCATCAGCGGATTTATAGTAAATCACCGCATCGGTCACTCCGACATTATCGGCGAATTCAGCAGAAATCGTCACGGTCTGACCCGCGATGACGGTCGTATCTCCTGTGATATACGTAATTGTCGGTGGCTCGGTATCAGTCTCGTTGTTCTCATGGTCATGATCGTTATTATTTCCGTTGGTCTCATTTTCGAAGTTATAGACGCCATAGGCTGTTGCACCGATGAGGACAACAACGACAATCACGACCAAAAGTTTTATTATGACCCTCATACGTTATAATAAATATACACATGCATTCTATTTAAATTTACTGTTGGATATGTATATAAAAGAGACGTTAGTCTTTCAAAAGGTACCTGTTTTTTTTCCTTGAGATAAAATCTTCTTCAATAAGAGTGGCAAGGATGTGCTGGAGTTTTACTTTAGGGACATCCAAGCGTTTTTGTAATTCTGTAAACGATCGGTCTTGTTGCAGGAGTAGTCTGATGACTTGTGCGCGTAATTGCCGATTTGACCCTTCGAACCGCCCTTGCCTTGTTTTTGGTTTCACGCCTGTCGTAAGAGCAGTGTCATGCAGCGCCCCATAATCCATGAGTGCGTTATGCCAGTCCCGGCTTCGTCCCGTGGGAAGGCATCGGAGCGCCAGATCCCAAAGGTTTCTTTCAGAGATGTCCTTTGGAAGACCGAATTCATGGATGAAAATCCTTCGAATGTTCGTATCGACGGTGACGAGGTCAGCATTGGTCGCGAAGATCAGGACCGCCTGCGAGGTGTACCTACCTACGCCCGGGATTTCCTGATACTGCCTCATTGCTTGCACGACGTCTCCTTGATAGTCCCCCACGATCGTCTTCGCTGCCTGCTGCAGGCGTAGGGCGCGGGTGTTGTACCCAAGACCCATCCATGCCTGGAGCACCTCACGGCGTGATGCGTGTGCGAGATCCTGAATGGTCGGCCATTGTTGAATCCACTTGTTGTAAAAGGTGATGACTCGACTGACCTGGGTCTGCTGCAACATCAGCTCTGAGACGAGAATCTTATAGGGGTCGTGGGTCGTTCTCCAGGGTAACCTGCGTCGATGGGTTCGATAGAATGCCCAGACCTTGCGTTGAAACTTACTGATGGTTATGTCCGAAATCTCCATACTGCCACCGCGCAATACCCCTCATTCTTTAAGGGGAATCCCGAGAGGTTACTTATGATTTTTCGAAGGCGTCTTTATTTGGTAAAGTTTTTGAAGGCCACCCGTATAAAGATACCCCCCTATGACGCGATATAATCTTAATCATTTGCAGAAACTCGAGGCAGAAGCGATTTATGTGATCCGCGAGGTTGCCGCGCAGTTTGAACATCCCTGTCTGCTGTTTTCCGGGGGGAAGGACTCCATCACGCTTGGGCATCTTTCGAAAAAAGCCTTTTACCCTGCGAAAATCCCGTATCCGTTCGTCCACATCGACACCGGACATAACTTCCCAGAGGTCCTAACCTATCGGGATGCGTTTATGAAACGTCTGGGTGTTCGCCTCATTGTTGGATCGGTGCAGCATTCCATCGACACCGGGCGCGTCAAAGAGGAGACCGGGAGGTTTGCGAGTCGCAACTACCTCCAGTCCGTGACGTTGCTTGATACGATCCATGAGCATAAGTTCGATGCTGCTATTGGGGGTGGTCGTCGTGATGAGGAGAAATCCCGTGCGAAGGAACGGTTTTTCTCCCATCGGAACGATTTCGGTCAGTGGGACCCGAAGAACCAGCGACCCGAGCTGTGGGACCTGTATAACGGTAGGAAGCACGTCGGAGAGCATTTTCGCGTGTTTCCCTTGAGCAACTGGACCGAACTGGATATCTGGCAGTACATCCTGATGGAGCATATCGAGATCCCGTCGATTTACTTCTCGCATACCCGCAACTGTATACGACGGGACGGGGTAATCTACGCGTTCTCTGACTATCTCCATCTCGACCCTTCGGAGAAGAAAAACGTGAAGAGGATGACGGTGCGGTTCCGAACCGTCGGCGACATGACGTGCACGGGGGCAATCGAGTCAAACGCCAAGACCGTCGAAGACATCGTCGAGGAGGTCGCGGTGTTCCGGATGTCCGAGCGGGGCGCCCGAGCTGATGATAAAAGGTCCGAGAACGCACTGGAGGACCGCAAGAAGGAGGGGTATTTCTAACATGGAGCCGACACAATACCTCAACATGGAGCTACTCAGATTCACGACGGCGGGGAGCGTCGATGACGGGAAAAGCACGCTCATCGGCCGACTGCTGTACGATAGCAAGAGTTTGTTCGAGGACCAACTGGATAACCTCGAGCTTATCAGTGAGCGGCGCGGCGAGGAGCTTAACCTTGCATTGTTGACCGATGGTCTTCGCGCGGAGCGGGAGCAGGGGATTACGATCGACGTCGCGTATCGGTATTTCGCGACCCCGGTGCGTAAGTTTATCATCGCGGATACCCCGGGTCACACCCAGTACACAAGGAACATGGTGACGGGCGCGTCCACGGCGAACCTTGCCTTGATCCTGGTGGACGCCCGCAACGGCGTCACCGAGCAGACCCATCGGCATATCTTCATCGCCTCTCTCTTACAGATTCCTCATTTCGTCATCTGTATCAACAAAATGGACCTGGTGAATTTCAACCAGGAGATCTACGAGAAAATCAAATGCGAGATCGAGGATTTCATCTCGAAGCTCTCCGTCCCTGACATCATTTTCATTCCGATTAGCGCGCTGCTTGGTGACAATGTGGTGAACGCTTCAACCAAGATGCTATGGTACCATGGTCCAACGCTTCTGTATCACCTGGAGACGATCCATATCGGCAGTGATGAAAACCTTGTGGACTGCCGGTTCCCGGTGCAGTACGTGATCCGGCCGCGGTCGGACGAGTTTCATGATTATCGCGGGTACGCGGGAAAGGTCGCGAGCGGCATCTTCAAACCAGGGGATCGTGTCCAAGTCCTTCCTTCAGGGTTCGCAACCACGATCAAATCTATCGACGGGCCGCATGGTATAGTTGAGGAGGCGTTTCCGCCTATGTCTTTGGTGATGCAACTCCATGATGATATTGACATCAGCCGCGGTGACATGCTGGTCCGCGAGCATAACGCCCCTTTCGTCGGCCATGATCTCGATCTCATGGTCTGCTGGATGAATGTAAAACCACTAGTTCCAGGAAAACGGTACATCATCCGTCATACGACCAGGGAGACCAAAGGCATCGTGAAAGAAATCGAGTACAAGCTGGACATCAACACCCTCCACCGCATCCCGAATGTGCTGCAGCTTGAGCTGAACGAGATTGGTCGTATCACGCTACGGACGGCGCAGCCCTTGTTCTATGATAGCTATCGTCGGAATCGCGAGACGGGTAGCCTCATCCTCATTGATGAACAGACCAATGAGACCGTGGGTGCAGGGATGATCCGGGATCCTTCACCGGAGGTCCCGCCGCAACCGAAGAAGGAAAAAAAGCATGACTGAGCGCCAGGGCTTCACGGTATGGTTCACGGGGCTTCCCTGCTGCGGGAAGTCCACGGTCGCTGACCGGGTCGCTGTCATTCTACGGAAGAATGGATATCGAGTGGAGCGGCTGGACGGCGATGTCGTCCGGGAGGGGCTGACGAACGATCTGGGATTCTCCAGGGAGGACCGAGACGAGAACATTCGAAGGATTGCATTTGTCGCGAACATGCTGTCTCGCAATGGCGTCGTCGTGCTTGCGACGTTCGTATCGCCGTACCGACAGGCGCGTCGGGACGCGAGGCGGGTGATCGGAAGGTTCATCGAGGTGTATGTCCGGTGCCCTGTCGAGGTCTGCATGAAGCGCGACGTCAAGGGGATGTACAAGAAGGCACTGGAGGGAAAAATCAAGCATTTCACCGGTGTCGACGATCCCTATGAGGAGCCGGAGCATCCGGAGCTCATCGTGGATACAGATAAGGAATCGGTGGAGGAAAGCGTGAGCAAAGTACTTGCGACGCTGACTGCCCTTCACTATCTTTCATAAAAAAAGAGTCGTGTCGCTGTCTTATTCTAGTAACAGGAGTCCATAGTAATTTTGAGGACAGGTGCTATCACGGACAACCTCGATGGGGTACCCAGCGGTCCTTGCGGTCTTGTAGACGTCGATTCCACAGGCCTCCATGGATGGGCGCGCTTGGTCTGCGTGCCTGCATGGTTTATTGGTATCGCAAGTGTCGCACAGGTAGCAGGGTCCTGAGCCCATCCCAAACGCTTTGTAGTACCCGGAGAGGAACGCCTCGCGTTCGAGCTTGTAGATTAATTCCTTAACGTCGACTAATTCTCCGGGGCAGTGGATGAGAATCGCGGTGGTGTACTCATCGAGCATCCTTCGCATCTCTTGTGGGGTCGGGGAATAGGGCGGGCAGGTGAGGTGCTCATGGTAGCCGTCGCAGCCGTACTGGCATTTCCGTCGTACCCATTCCGCGGTGAAGACTTGTTGCGGTGAGACGACTTTCGCCTCTTTGGCACCAAGGGCGCACGCTCGTGTGATAAAATGGTCTGGTGCTGGGAGCGATTGTTTCTTCATTACTAGGGCAAATATGGATGAATCATTTAAATTAATCTCAAAAAGCCTTACTCTTTTCTTAGTGGTCCATGATCAGTCCTTCAGATGCTTCCTTTTTCTATGAGCGGTGTTGGGTTCAATGACGTTCACAGGTTCGACCGTGGGTCTTTTGATCTCTGCTTCCAGTCTCGCGAGCCAGTCATCGAGTTTGTACACCTTTTCATGGAGTTGTGCCCGTTCATGCGCCTGCTTGTAGGTCATGCCTTTCGTCTCCATGAGCTCCAGTTCGAACTTCTCATGCCCCTGGAGGATGCGTTCCCTTCGTTTTGGGTCATCGTACACGTTTTTTCGTATCCATATCTCATTTTCCGGTATCTTGTGCCGGAGGTTCGCAGGGAGTTCGTTTTCAGGGAGGAGTCCATGGAGCGCGATGTAATCGCCCATCACCGATCGTGGTTTGACCTTCACGATGAACGGGAGGGTCTCCTTCCCGCGGCCATAGGGGTCAAAAGGTTTTACTTTATTTCTTGTTTTTATTTTTTCCTTTGTTTCATTCATGGATCTAATCACCTCTTCCTTTCATTCAGATCTACATCATGTTCATCATCAACTCCTAAGGGAATCACAATAATGAAGAGTCCGATAAAGGTCATGAATAATCCAGCGACACTCGCAATTGAAGGCATCGTCGTTATTAGAAAATAGATGCCAATGACCATCAAGATGATGCCAATGGTGTGAACGAATATTTTGATGTAGATATTCTTGCAAGCATTTCTAATCGAGCTGTAGATGGTCGCATACGACCATGCGATGAATCCTTTTGTTCCAACGACCATTGGCCCTATACCTTCATGTTTTTTCGCTTGGAATAATACAGGATGTCAGGGTGTTTCGTGTAGCCTAATCGTTCAAACATTTTTTCTGAAATCGTATTCCAATCCTCGATGAGGCAGGCTATGATGTCGATGCCCATCGTCGTAAGGTGATGTTCGACTTCTTGGACTAAACGTTGTGCGATTCCTTTTCTTCGGTATGACGGGGCTACGACCAGTCTGTTGATCCATCCTTTGCGACCGTCATGGGTCCCGAGGATTGCTCCGACGATGGTTCCTTTGTGTTCTGCGACATAGTAGAGACTGGTGGGTTTTTTGAGTTGGTGCGATATGTTACGTTTGCTATCCCGGCCCTGTGGCCGATACGGGATGTTTCCTTCTTTCCAGAGGCGGATGACTGGTTCATAATCCTGAATCTTCATTCTCCGTACGGTGATTCCTGGAACGTTTTTCTTCGTTGATTTCATGGGGTTCATTGCAGGACGCTCAGGAGGATATCGACGTTCACATAAAAGAAGGTAGTTGCGGGTCCGAAAAACTTACATAAACACGGAACTTATTATCATGTCCTACCATGAAGGTGAAACCATGGATTCGGTAATCGAAACACTCACGGCTGAGTTCGCCAAATTCAATGCGAGATTCCGGACGGTTTCGATCCAACATCTCGAGGAGTTACGAGACGAACTCCAGCAGTGGAGACAGGACGGGGTCATCGGGAAGAAATTCTACGAACAGAACTACGGTTTTTTTGAATTCAAGAGACCTATGTTGTCTGCTGAGCCGCGCTCAATCATCATCATTGCGATCCCTCAGGGGATCATTCCTCTCGCATGGCAGCACAATGGAAAAACACGGCAGGTGGTTCTTCCTCCTACGTATCGGTTCACGCGTGACCGAGTCCGATGCCTCGAGCTTCTCACAGGGGTTTTACAGAAAGAAGGATGCAGCGCCGCGAAAGCGGTGGTCCCTGTGAAACTTTTAGCGGTACACAGCGGGCTTGGTAAATACGGGCGTAACAACCTCTGTTATGTCGAAGGTTGCGGAAGTTTCGTCCGCCTTGAGGCGTTCTTTACGGATTATGTGTTTCCGAATGACGAGTGGCGGGAGAAGCAGTCCTTGGAGCGGTGCGCCTCGTGCACCCTTTGTCTGAACGCATGTCCCACGCGCTGCATCCATCCTGAGAGATTTTTGATTCATGCTGACCAGTGCCTGACGTATTTCAACGAAAACGAAGAGCCGTTTCCTCCGTGGGTGAATCCCAGGTCTCATAATGCTCTGGTCGGTTGTCTGCGATGCCAGGAGGTGTGCCCTGAGAACCGGGTAGTCATGCATCGAAGGGAAGAGGGAGTGACATTCTCTGAAGCGGAAACGGATTTGATTTTGCGGGGAGTGTCGAAAAACCAGGTGCCTCAAGGTCTTATGGAAAAGCTGCAGGTGCTCAACCTGGATGAGTACCTCCCCATGTTACCCAGGAATCTTGCAGTCCTCCTTAATAAGTAGGGAGCGAACCGTACCTGTTTTAAGTCAATCATCAATAATAGCTTTTCATGGTGGGAGCTGAGAAGCAGCGAAAAACCGTTTCACCTCAAGATCGTGCAACCTGGCGACAGTGGTTGGAGAGGAATCATGCCACGTCAGCGAGCGTGTGGCTTGTCATGAACAAGAAACACAGCACGTTTCCAGGCATTTCTCTCAATGATGCAGTCGAAGAGGCCCTGTGCTTTGGTTGGATTGATGCAAAGCTGAATGTCCTTGATGACCAGCGATTCAAGCTTTTGTTTTCACCGAGGAAGCCGAAGAGCATCTGGTCGAAGAACAACAAACGAAAGGTCGAGCGTTTGATACGACAAGGGTTGATGACACCGTTTGGGTTAGAAAAAATTGAGGCCGCAAAAAAGGATGGTTCTTGGAGGGCAATCGACTCTGTTGAGGAGTTGGTCATTCCAAGAGATCTTCAGAAGGCTTTGGATAAGAATCCCATCGCCAAACAGAATTTTTCTGAGTTCTCGAATTCCATGAAGAAGCAGATATTATTTTGGATCCAGTCGGCGAAACGACCTGAGACGCGGCTGTCACGGATTCAGCGGAGCGTCGTGTTGGCAGAAAAGAATGTCAGAGGAATGTAATACCAGCATAGGTCAATTACGATCATCATTTCCGTAGCTTCAACACATAATGGTTTTTCGCTGCTCTCGAATCCAAAAGAGCATGGAGGACTTTGGACCTTGCTTTGATATCAAGACCTCGGGCCTCTTTTTTTGCCTGAGCCAGTGCCCCTTTGAGTTCTTCAGGGGAGAAAACTGTTGCGGCGATACAGTAATAACTCTTCGAACGCCCTTCGTTAAAATCACGGAGTATCTCTTTGAGCAAACGTTCCCTGTTTTTCTGTGCTCGCTCAAACTCTGCGACTCCGTGTTGTTGGACAAAGGCAATATCTCGCTCCAGTGATTGATAGCATTTGAATGAATCGGATTTCTTCCCGTTTGCCCTGAGTTTCCGCCAGCGATTACAATCGGTACGTTCTTTACAATCCCAGCAGAACTCGACTCCTTGTCGCTTCAGGCTGCAAGTGAGGAACGGGCAGCCGACTTTCATCCTTTTTTCCCGCTTGCATCCGTCGCACCATCGCGTCGCCCCAGCAGTGTACGCAGGGCAGAGTCTGCAGGAAAGACCGCAGACACCAATCTCAGGATATCGAATTTTCATCGCGCACCTTTACCAGGTCGTTACGGCGTGGTTTTTCCACAGGAAAGGCAGTACCCTTTATGAACACAGATGATGCCTCCACAGGAGGGACACGACCATCGTGCTATTTCATTTTTGAGATAGGCTCGCACACCATTTTTTTTCATGTGCTCGAGATTCTCGATGATGCTCATCTTGTATTTCGTCCGATACCGCTTGTCCATCTGTTTTATTTTCTGGCAGGGAAATGTCGGGCAAGCAAAACAATACCGCACATTTTTGCTTTTACAGCAATTCTTGATGTAGCACCGAAAACGAGTGACGGGTTTCTCAGCGAAATCCATCCGACACCCCGGGCAGGTGTTCTTCTTCCTGAGATACGCGATGCACACACCGCAATTGATGCCGCAGGGCGCAAGGAGCACGCTTTTCATCGACACCTTCCTTCACCAATGAATTAGAGGTTTTTGTTCACTCTTTTCCAGAGATATATTGACAATACCCGTAGTTTATTGGACCGGTCTTTGTGATATCACAAGGAAAGTTGCTGCACTCAAAACACCATCTTGTTTTCCGCGTGAATGCGCAGGTCGCTATTTGACAAAATTTGTTGTCTTTCGGGACGCATCCGGTTTCCCCGTTCGGACACTGCCCTCGTGCCATGCGCGGGCATTTCTCACAAGCGATTCCGCACACCCCGATCCTCATTGGTCTCATACTTCCATCTCCATTCCATACTCTTCTTTCAGTGTCTTTTTACCTTTTTCAGTTGGGTACCATTTTGTGCCTCGTTCACCTGTTCCTTCTGGTATCAGCCATCCTTTGTGCACGCAGTATTGAAGAAATTTTCCGCCTACCCCGTAGGGATTGATGGCTTTTTTTCTCCATGGTACCGCAGTCTCGAATCGATTGAAGCTGTATTTGCATCATCTCATCCTATTATAAATCTACGTGATAAAACTACGAGGGTCATCACTGGTTAGATGCTCAAAAAAAGCCAGTAGATAAGCGTGTTGACAATCGTGAGCGGTATGCCGACCTTGGCGAAATCCAAAAAGGTGAGCGTGGCGCCTGTTTTTTTCTCCGCGTTCTGGATGATGATCACATTGCTTGCCGCACCCAAAATAAAGAGGTTCCCGGCGATGGTGCTCCCTGCCGCAAGCGCAATCATCTGTGGCGTGGTTGCCCCGAGCTGGAGGAGCAAGGGGAGGTACAGGGCGACGAGCGGGACGTTGGAGATAAACTGACTCAGTACGATACTGACGAACAAAATCAGGGGGATGCTCAGGAGGTTGATTGTCGTTGTTTGGAGCAAAGCTTGGAAGAAACCGCTGTTCCACACGCTTTGCATCAGGACAAACATCGCAGCGAAAAAGACGAGGGTCGACCAGTCAATCCGCTTAATCACATGCATCCTTTGTGAGCTGCCAATGATGACAGGTAGCATCCCGATCAGAGCAATGTACGTGAGTCGAAAATCGAAAGGGACGCCGAGTGTTACGATGATGATCTTTGCGATGACTAAGACGATCACGAGGACGAGCGAAACCTTTGAGAGGAATGCGAGTTTCGCATCCTTGATCGGTTCTTGATGGTGCAGGATGACCTCGCGTTTGAACTCTTTTCGATACAGCACTTTCAGGATCGCATAGGCGACGACGAGGTTGAGGATCGTCGGGAGGAAAAGGTACCGTAAGAAGGTGATGAACGGATTGGGGACGGACCCGTTGATCGCGATCAAGAGGTTCTGGGGGTTACCGATTGGGCTCATCACGCTGCCGATGGTGACGGAAAATGCAAGGGTGAGCAGGAGTAATTTCGCGTTGGTGTTCTGGCGTCGTGCGAACAGGAGCACCACGGGTGTGCCGATGATCGCGAGGGTATCGTTCATCAAGAGAGCCGCAAGAAACCCGAAGACAAACAGCATGGCAAGGAGGGCGACGTCCATGGATTTCGTATGTTTGAAGAGTCTGTACGAGAGCTGTGCGAGGTACCCGCTGTCCTCGAGCGCTTGGCCAATGATGAACATCCCGAATAGGAACAGCAGGACGTCGACATTGATTGCTTTCAACGCATCCCATGGCGTGATCTGCAGGTTGACCAAGACGGCTATGGCGCCGAAGAGCATGATCTGCCAGATCTGAAGTTTGAAGTTCCCTATCTTTCGGATGGCGATGAGGATAAAAACAATCGCAAGAATAATGATGGAAAGAGGAATCATACGCAGATGTGTATTACGTCGTCATTAAAAAATCAAGGGGTCATTCACTCTTAAAATATCGTTCTCGTTCGACAAAAAAAATCACCCTGAGTTATTTTTAAAAATGTGTCAGCTTTGTACTTCACCAGTATTTGCTTGACGAGCCTTGAGGAACGCGATGACAGAGTTGAAAAAATCATTCGGTTTGTTTGATGCCTTCAATGTCGGTATTGGGGCGATCATCGGCGCAGGCATCTTTATCGTCACAGGGATCGGTGCCTCGCTTGCTGGGCCAGCGCTCCTCCTCTCATTGCTTATCAGTGCCGGGATCGCTGCCTTCACCGCGCTGAGTTTCGCTGAACTTTCGATGCGCATCCCCAAAGAGGGCGGAGGGTACGAGTTCGCGCATGAGCTTGTCTCCCCGTTCGCAGGGTTCATCACGGGGTGGCTCTGGTTGATCTCCAACGTGGTTGTTGGTGCCGTGGTCAGCCTCGGGTTCGCCCATTACTTTGCCTTGTTCGTCCCAATCCCGGTGCACATCACCGCGGTCGTTGCATGCGTCTTGATCACCACAATCAATTATCTCGGGGCGCGAGACCTCGAAGTGGTCAACAACATCCTCGTGGTCTTCAAGCTGTTCGTCCTTGCCTGCTTTATCGTCATCGGCATCGGTGCGGTCCGCGTTGGGAATATCACCTCATCTTTCTTCCCTCATGGTGGCGTCGGTGTGCTGCAAGGGGCTGCAATCATGTTTTTCGCCTTCGCGGGTTTCGCCAGGATAACTATCATCGGCGAGGAGGTACGCGACCCGAAGAAAACCATCCCCCGTGCAATCATCCTCGCACTCGCGGTCTCAACACTGGTGTACGTGCTCGTCAGCTATACCGCGATAGGGCTCGTCGGATATCAGGGGCTCGCGAACTCTGGTTCCCCGCTCGCCGATGCCGCGAGGCTCGAGGGGAACACTGCGATGCTGCTGATAGCTCTTGGTGCGCTCGCCGCCACCTTTAGTGTGCTTCTTACCACCTTGCTTGGGACGTCCCGTGTCTCTTTCGCTATGTCGAGAAATAAGGATCTCCCCGCGTTCTTTGCGGTGTTGCACCCTCGTCGGAACATCCCTTACCTCGCGATCCTCATCTTTGGGGTGACAATGACTTTGTTTGCGGCCTTCACGGATCTTACGAGTGCTGTCGCGATCTCGAATTTCGCTTCGTTATTTTACTATGCGATAGCGAACTACGCTGCCCTGAAAATCAAAAATCCCAGCATCCCTCGTGTGGTGCCGATCGTTGGGTTGCTCTCGTGTCTCTTGCTGTTGTTCTTTTTGACGCCCATCGCTTGGATCGTCGGTTGTCTTGGACTTGGTATAGGAGTTGCGTACTTTTATGGGATACGGAAGAGGAGAAAGGCAACGATTACCCCATGAAAATGCGCATTTTTTACGCCCCTTGGCTATCATCCTGCCCTTGGCTGATGTGACGGTTGATTGGTGTCAGAATCTCCTCAAGGTTCATATCCGAATTCGTCAAACACCGTCTTCCATTTCTTTGAGAGCTTCTCTCGTACTTCGGGATCGACGGTGTAACTGCTTGCCTTGAAATACTTCTGAGTCCCGGTGTACTCACACATGCTGCTCTTCACGTTGGTGAAGGCGTGCAAGTCTAACGTCCTATAGATCATTTCAACGTCTTTCATAGGGTTCTCGATGAAATCCTCGTACTTGACCTCGACCAAGTTCCCCTCAGGGATCAGGTGTCTCTCCTCGAAGTATTTCTTGTAGAAGCGGGCATAGAGGTCGATCATGTGCTCTTCCGTCGCATGCATATCGGGCCGTTGGACACAGTACCGGGGGACCACGATCTGCAGGAACCGCATCATGGAGTAGTAGAGGTGATACGGGTTGCGGTAGATGTTGATGAACTGCGCGTCGGGGAACATCTCAAGGAGCAATTTTATCCGTGCGGTGTGCGCAGGGTTCTTGAGCACCAGTCGCTTGCCGCCACGGTAGTAGGTCAGTTTCTGGAGGAAATACTGGTAGGCTGTTTTCCATTCGTCGATGACCGCTGGTGATGCGTCCTCCATGGTCACGAACCTGTTGTAGAACCCCATGTTCCGGGGGAAGCACCATCCGTTGTAATAGGCGTACGGGATAAACGCACCAATCGCGTATTCCTCCTCCTGGGGTAGGTCCGTTCCCATGGGCACCTCATCCATGGGTCGTTTCTCCGGAATGCTTGCGGCAAGCACCGGTTTGAACATCTTTTCACTCCCGAGAAAGACGCCCGGTATCGTCGCCGTGAAGGTGGTGCAGTACCCGAAGGTCGCGTCAAGGGATAACACGTTGTGGACGTAGGTCGTGCCGCTGCGCCAGTGTCCGATAATGAACAGTGGTGGATGCGTGAGTTTCGTTTGCTGTATTTTCTTGTTGAATTGTAGATACTCCTTCAGGCGAAACGGTGCGATGATGGAGCTCATCATCGTCGCGTAGAGCATGCGCGGCATATAGCGGGCACTCACCATGAACTTATTTTGTGAGGCGAGACGGAGAAGGTTTGTGAGGCTGGAACCAGCGAGCGGCTCGTATTTCAGGTCGAAGACGTTTTCCTCGAGGTGATATAAGGAATCCATAGCATGCCGAATATGGCAGTTCTTTAAACAAGTAGCGGAAGA
>DATKKD010000117.1:0-38904 GCA_035543435.1 Thermoplasmatota archaeon | reverse complement strand
TCCACGGTCTTGTCCATGCTGAACCGCCAGCCCGGTGGACACGGTGCGAGAATCTCGATGTACTTCGGTCCCTTGATGCCTTTTGCTTTCGCCACTTTGTTGTAGAGGTCCTCTGGGTAACTCACACAGGTCTGGGCGACGTACGGGATGTGGTGCGCAAGCACGATCTCGCCCATCTCCTTGCGAAACTCGGTCTTTCCTCCGACGGTCGTGGTGGTCCAGGCCGCGTACGGCGTCGCGCCGCTCCGCTGGATGCCCGTGTTGGAGTAGATCTGGTTGTTGTAGCAGATGTAGATGAAGTTGGTCTCCCGTTCAAAGGCGCCAGAGAGCGCCTGCAGGCCGATGTCGTAGGTGCCGCCGTCTCCCGCCCAGGCGACGACCGTGATGTCGGTGCGCCCCTGCTTGCGCAGCGACGCCTCGACGCCCGAGGCTCCCGCCGCTGCCGCCTCAAACGCGATGTTCAACACCGGAACATCGAAGGAGGTGAACGGGTACAGGCTCTCGATGACTGCGGTGCAACACGCGGGTACGACCATGACGGTTTTCTTCCCGAGCGCCTTAAGCACCAGACGCAGCCCTATGGTCGCGGGGCAACCAGGGCAGGCAGCGTTCCCTTGCAGGAGACATTCCTCGACCGGCAAATCCTTGAGTGCCATGGCTTACACCTCCACTCCGTACCATGCTTGTGCTTTGTTGATCCCCCTGAACGCGTTGGTGCACATGGTCTCGATATCCTTGTAGGTCACGTCTTTGCCGCCGAGACCAGCGATGTAACCCTGGACTTTCGCGGCAGACTCTCCGTATAAGGCCGCCTTCACCTCGCTGAACAACGCCCCCTCAAGGCCGACCGAGATGTTGCGGTCAATCAGGATGAGGTCCGCCTGCTTCCCCAGCTGCACGACCGCTTCTGTGGGGAACGGTCGGAGCACCCGCAGCCTCGCGAGACCAATTTTGTGGCCTTGCTTGCGTAAATTATCGATCGCGATTTTGCTTTCCGCGCCGATCGCGCCCATGGCAATGAGGATCCGCTCTGCGTCCTCACAACGGTAATACTCGAAGAAATCACCATGGAAGTACCCGGAGATCTTCTGCCAGTCTTTCGCGGTCTGCTGAATGAGCTGCTTCGCTTTCTCCTGGGCATCCTGCATCGCTCGTCGTACCGCGAAATAGTCATCCGGACCGATGATGTTCCCAAACGTCGTCGGATTCTCAACATCGATCTTCCATTTTGGGACGAACGAGCCGAGATATTCATCAACCGCGTGCTGCTCGGGGATCTCCGCGGGCATCGACGTGTGAGAAAGGATGAACGCGTTCAGGTTCACCATCACGGGAAGCACGACCTTTTCGTGCTCCGCAAGCTTAAACGCCTGAATGACGGTATCGAAAATCTCCTGGTTGCTGCTACAGTAAAACTGGATCCATCCGGTGTCCCGCTGCGAGATTGCGTCGTTCTCATCAGCCCAGATGTTCCACCCGGGGCCGACGACACGGTTGATGTTGCACATCACGACCGGCAGCCGCGCTAGTGCAGCCCAATGGAGCATCTCGTGCATGAGCAGGAGCCCATGGGAGGACGTCGCGGTGAAGGTGCGGGAGCCCGCGGCGCTCGCACCGATGCAGGCGCTCATCGCGGAGTGCTCGCTTTCGACGCAGATGTACTCTCCTTTGAACTCGCCCCTGGCGAGGTACTCAGCGATGGCTTCCACGAGGGTCGTCTGCGGGGTGATCGGGTACGCGGCAACGACCTCAGGCCGTGCCATGATCGCAGCTTTCGCAGCGATGCGGTTCCCCGTGTCCATCATGACCGTCATTTCTTCTTCGCCCCCTCACGCTCCAGGATAATAGCTTTCACGTTACACTCATTCGCGCAGATTCCACAGCCTTTGCAGAACTCGTAATCGATGCTGATACTTCCGTCTTTTTCCCGGTGGATGCTCCCCTCAGGGCAATAGATCCAGCACCGCAGACATTTCACACATTTCTTCTGATCAAGCACGGGTTTGAAGACCCGCCAGCTCCCGGTTTTCCCCATCGCCCCCTTCTTCGGGTAGGACAAACTGGTTTTCACGGAGTATTTCTTCAAAAGTTCACCTCGGTGTGGTCGTAGGCGTCCTGGGTCGCCTTCACGTTGCGCTCGCCCAACTCTTTTTTCCCTGTCCACTTGCCCAGGATGACCTCTTGGATTGACTTGAGAGTGACACGGTCGAGGATCCTTGGAACAGATCCGAGAATCGGGGTGTTCACGACCGGTATGCCACCGACGAGGATGTCGTATTTTAAGGCGATACCGGTGGCGTCAACGGTCGCGATTTTGAACTTGTTTGAAAATTCAAAATCCGTTGGTTTTTTTCGTGTGTTTATGAGGATTTTTCCGTTCTCTTTCAACCCTTTGAGAACATCGACGATATCCATGATGCTCTCGTCAAGGACGATGACGATATCAGGGTTGTAGACTTCGCTGCGCAGGTGAATCTCTTCTCCTGAGATTCTGGCGAACGCGCGTACCGGTGCCCCACGGCGTTCCGCCCCAAAAAAAGGGAATGCTTGGACGCCCTTGTTACCATCTTGAAGAGCGGCTGCTGCCAAGAGGTTTGCCGCGGTGACAGCTCCCTGTCCTCCACGGCCATGGAAACAGATTTCGACTAAGGATGTCGAGGTCACACTACTACCTTCCCGCAATGCGAAATGAAGATGCCCCATATAACTGTTTTGAACAGATTGTCTGGTATTATGTTTTTTGTAGCGCTTTGAGCTTTGATGTCATGGTTGCGTCTTTGTCTCTTCGATCGTCTATCTTCAGCTCGGTAATGATTCGTGGTGCCCCAGCCGCTGCCACAGCCTGGTGTGCCTTGGTGACTACGGCGAACAAGGTTGGAAGATCCTTGCATTCAATAACCGTGGCCATAGGATTTGTTTGGAATGTCACCTGCTCTTTCTTGAGAGTGTCAAGGGCGATTTTTACGTATTTGCTTACACTGGCTCCTGTTCCTAGCGGTGCGATGCTAAGCTGGGCGATAATCATAATATTCTCCTTGATGCTCCAACTTTCTCTCCTTGATTAACCTTTTGTTAGACATCAGAAACACATTGATTATATATACAAAAATATATTTTTATATATGTCTTTATGAACAATCCTAAAGGGCAGAAAAACAATGGTCACAAGATGACCTTACAGGCGATCCAACGGATCTTTCGATCGGAATGTGCCTTCTTCCATCACCTTGAAATCGGTCTTATCCAAATCCTTCATTTCCTGGCTAACAAGGTCCAAAATACCAACGATGGAAATGATGCTTAACTTGTTATGATAACGCCGACAAGTCTTCAACAGCTCCCCATACAAGCGCGTCTCCATCGCCTTGTATTCCAGCAACTTCGGGCTGTCGAAAACGTTCGGTTTCTCCTCAGCTGGTTCTTCCTCCATGACCGTACCTCTCAATAGAGAATCCCGAGGGGATTTATATTAGTATTTCTTTTAAAAAAACGGTTGCGTTTAGTGGGCAGTCGGCACACTGCATTGTTGCTTTAACCGTTTCTTCATGAACCGTTCCATCGCTTCGAACGCCTTCTCCAGGGTCTCCATGGGCGGGAGGATCACGGCCCTGAAATGCCCTTTGCCGTAGGTTGCACAGAACCCTGAGCCGTTCACAACCAGCACATGTGCCTCGTTGAGCAAGTCGAGCACAAACTCCTTGTCTGTCTTCCAGCACCCCTTCTCCATCGCCTCGATTTTCGGGAAGATGTAGAAAGCACCGTCAGGTTTCGCGGTGGAGATGCCCTCGATTTCATTGAGGCGTTTATAGGAGAAATCACGGCGTTTCCGCAGCTTGTCATTGACTTGCTTAATATGGTCCTGCGGCCCGCGAAGCGCTTGGATGCAGGCTGCCTGGCACACGGAGTTCGCGCACAGCCTCGACCGAGCGATCCGCATGAACGCATCCTGGATTTCGGCCAGCTCCCCCTGATGTTTGAACATGGTGTATCCGATGCGCCATCCTGGCATCACGTACACCTTGGAAAACCCGTTGAAGGTGATGATAGGTACATCGCTCGCAAGAGAAGCGGTCGCGTGCTGTTTCCCGTCGAAGGTCAGGTCATCGTAGATCTCATCAGATATCACCATGAGCCTATGCTCAGCTGCGATGTCAAGGATCTCTTTCAGCACTTCCTTCGAGTACAGGGCACCTGTCGGGTTATTCGGGTTTATAAGCACGATGCCTTTCGTCCATTGCGTGATCTTCTTCCTGATATCATCGACGTCAGGCTGCCAGTTCTCCTCCTCAAGGCAATGGTAGGGGACCGGCACCGCATCAGCGAACTTCGTAATAAGATTGTACTGGGGGTACGTTGGACCAGGGATCAACAGCTCGTCCCGCGGGTCGAGCGACGCATTCAAAAGGATCTGAAGTCCCTCGGTGACGCCTGTAGTCACGCAGATGTCATCAGGCTCGTAGTGTACGTGATTGCGCGTTTTCTCCCTATCGATGATTGCTTTGCGAAGCTCCAAATACCCCTCAGATGGGGCATAGCCATTGTGTCCCTCGTTCGCTGCTTTATAGAGGGCATCCCTGATGTGTTGTGGTGTGTCAAAGTCGTACGCGTTCGGATCCCCAATGTTGAGCTTCAGGATCTCGATTCCCTTTTTTTCGAGGGCTCGAGCGGGCAGCAGCACATCGCGGATAGCGTACTCTACTCCTTGGGCGCGCTTTGATGCTTTGATCATACTCTCAAGACCCGACATAGGCAATGAAGATAAATAGTTGATGGTTTTTATAGAGCGCAGGAGGATGAAAAAAACCAGGAGAAAGACCGTCGGTTTTGGTTCCCTATTTTCTCTCTTCTTTCACTTGATAAAGGAACCTGTTCCCATCGCTCAAATATCGAATGTGTTCACAGACAAGGAGCGAGGATCCGTTTTTTCTTCGGTGAACCGATTTGACGTCGGTACAGCCCTTCGTCTTCAACGCACCAAGCAGAGCCCGTATCTTTTCCAAGGTCTCCAGAATGTTAATATCTGCGACGGAAAGCGAAAGGATTTCTTTCTTAGTGTACCCAAGCGCTTGCTGGGCCTCTATGGTACAATCGATGATCTTCCCGTGCTCGTCGCAGAGGAACATGTAGTCGAATTCCTTTTGAGCCGTGTCCTGAGCGACGTATCCCTGCGCTGAGGGCTGGTATTGCAGGACTTGAGCTACTTGCTCTGTGCATTGTTCCCCTTGATGGAGTTGAGTCTGTAATTGTTTGATTCGCTCTCGAGCGTTGTGGAGTTCTGTAACGTCTCGACTGTAACATCGAAGGCCACGAAACGTGTTGTTCTTATCGACCATCGGGAGGAAGAACGAGCGTATCCACACCAAGTGGTGATCATCGTTGTGGAGCCAGGGGAAGTCCATGCTGACGACTTCGTTTTGTTTTCCCTGGGCGATATGGCCTGCGAGGTCATGCAGGAGCCCTGCTCTTTCAGTGGGTAAGAATTCATTTATATTCTTCCCGATGATTTGCTGTGGGGTGTACCCGAGGACGTCTATGATCTTCTCGGAACAGACCTCACAGATCCCGGTCTCATCGGTTTCCCAGATCCACCCTTCAATCTTCCGCAAAAGGTACTCGAGTTTCTGTTCCACCTCTACCTTTTCCTTGATGACTTCCTGGAAGATCTCCTCTTTCTTCAAGCCGACTTTATAAATGGCAAGTTTCAGGCTCGCCATCACCCGGTCGAGGGATACGGTGAGGTTATTGATTTCGTAAATCTCGCTATCCTCTAACTCGACGTCCAGATTCCCTTTGCTGATCTCATCGATGTTCTTCGTAAGCTTCACGAGCGGCCGCGAAATGAAATGAGCGATGATGTACCCCACTGTGAGCGTGATCGCTAGGATCAACGCAAGGAATGCGGTCGCAATCTGGAAATTCTGCAGCCCGCTGATTACCGCGATCGGAATCAGCGAAATCGCAAAGCACATTATGATTAACAATAGCCGTAGCTTCATGGTGTTCTCCTCTCCTTCCGATGTGTTGTCTCATCGACTTTTTCTTGGTTCGTTTCCTCTCCAAAGATGTTCCCCACTTTGCCTTTGAACTCGAGCGCGGAGGCGGGGCGAAGGATGCATTGATCCTCCAGAGACGTGATGTACTCCATCAGATATTGTTTGTCGAGCGCATGTTTGTTTTTCAACTCGTTGTACTCCACCATGCCCATTGGACCCAGCACGCTTGTGAATTCCTCTTTGAGTCTTCGTTCGATCTCCGATTTCGCGGAGAACAAGACCTTGATCGGCTCGACCTCTTTCACGGGTACTAGGGGAATCGTGAAAAAAAAGGTGGCCCCTTCTTTTTGTTTGCTCTCCACCCAGATTTTCCCTTTTTGGGCCTCGATGATTCCACGGCAGATAGTCAGTCCTAGACCGGTCCCGCCATAATTTCTATTGAGAGTACCTTCGACCTGAAAGAACGGCTCAAACACGCGTATCTGATCATCTGGTGTTAACCCGATTCCCTGGTCCTTGACACTGAAACACACGTACTCTTTCTTCACCGCGGCATGGATCTGTATGATACTGTCTTGCGGAGAGAATTTAATGGCGTTGTGGAGGAGGTTGCGGAGGACTTGACTGATTCGGTCAGGATCGGCTTCGATGGTGGGAAGTGAACCTGTTGAGATCTCTAGCGTGATGTTTTTCTCTTTGGCGAATCCTTCCATGAAGTGGACGGTCTCCCGGATTAGTTCCTCTATGTTTGTGGTTCGGAACACGAATTTTAGGCGCGCTGCCTCGATGCGTGAGACTTCCAGGAAATCCTCAATGATTTTGTTCAAGCGCTCTGCGTTCCTCAGGATTACGGTGAGACTTTCGTGCTGTCGGTCGGTTAACTTTCCGAAATAGTTTTGTTCCAGCATCTGCAGTTGTGCCTTCAAAGGGGTAATGGGGGTACGGAGCTCATGGGAGACGATGCTAAGGAACTCAGATTTTGCTTTGTCGAGTTGGAGGCGCTCTTCCTCTATTTTCCCTAGTGTAATCGTGGTCCTGTTGAACGCGTCACTGAGCTGGGCGAGCTCGTCATTGGTATGAATATTCGCTCGGATGGAAAAATTCCCTTTTTCTAGCTCCTGGGTTGTTCTGAGTAACTCTTTAATGGGTCTTGTGAAGGAACGTGACAGATAAAACCCTAAAATTGTGGTGTTGGCCGCGATGAGCAGGATGATGAGTATCACAAGCTCGTCCAATAGCATTTGCTGCTCTGCTGAAACGATTGTGTTTTGCGGGATTAACGAGGTGGCGATCAAGTAGAAATAGCAGACACCGATGGTGGGAGCGACCAAGCCGACAAACAGGAATACCGCTGTGAGTTTCACCTCAAGGCGGTTAAACAATATTTTTTTAAGATCCCATCCTTCTTTCACACAACCACTGCCCTCGATGCATCCCTAAGGTACCGTCCGTATATCCCTGGAGTCAAAGGATACGTACGGTTCGTCACATCCCACCTTCTTGGCTCGCGAAGCCGCCAGTGAGTGGTAATGTCTTGTGTTCTCTTAATCATTGCGAGTCCTTTTCTCCCGCCAACTCATGATGCAGTTCGATCATGTGGAGGTTCACGCCGATACCCTCAATTTTTGTAAGATATTTTTTCTCGAGATGATTTTTGAATTCTTGGATAAAACGATCCCCAGTTTCTTCACCGAGCGAATCAGCGATTTCCTGAAGGAGTTGTTGGATTGCTCGACGAGCCTCTGTCTCACTTATGGAATCGATGTTGTTCATCATCGAAATCTGATACACTTGATATTCATCTGCTGCAGGTTTGACTTTCACCTGTTTCAGAAATTCATAGAAGGCGTCGGTTTTTCGGAGAAACTGGTTCACCACGTCGATGGCATGCACCTCCGAACTTGTTTGTCCGATCACATCGATCAATGTTTTAATCACGTGTCTGAAGATCGCATCGTACCCTATGGTGAACGCGACGATTTGAATCCCATATTCCTCAAGTTTTGCGAGATACTCCATGGTGAGGTGCGTCCGCAGGTCCTCTACGATGGGTGTGCGGCCAAGGTTAATCAAGGCCTTGTCGGTTTCGTTGAAGATGGACTCGATCGCTTTTTTAAGCTCTTGGTTGTCCACCGAATTCATCTCTGGTTGGATGATGACCTCATCCGATCCGAGGGTGTATCGAATGTCGTTGATAGAGATGAATCCTAGTGACGGATACCATGGTGTTAAGGTGTGAATGCGGTGAGCCATGAAATCGAGGGCGAAAGTCTTTGAGGTCTGCCTCTCTACAAGCTCGATCATGGTCTTGAGCACCCTTCGTACTAGATCGGTTTTTTCGATTTCTAAGAGACTGAACGATTTTTTCTCTATAACGAACGTCGACTGTAACAACGTCAAATCGACATCCATGGTCTTGACCAAGGCATCGTTGTAGTCCACACCAATTTTTTCTAGTGTCTCCCTGATGAAAAAATATCCTGCTGTTTTCCCTAGGTAGTTCATAATGCTCTTTAAAAGGTCTTTTAGCACCTGTCCGATTTCCTTAGGGTTGATGTTGTTGAGCGAGTCCCGCACGTCTACACTGCTTTCAAGTTCCATGAAGCGAGTATCTTGTACCACTATGTCGCGGACAAAGGGGTACTGTGGTCGGAGCGTCGCGAGCAGGTTTCGTATGGTAACAGCCGCGTACTCCTCCGAGGTTTTTCTCCCAATGATGCTGATAACTGTTTGTAGGAATTGCCGTGTCACATCAGCAGGTTCCAGCATCGTGCCCCATCCTTTCAATCCGACGTTCCGTACGTCTGGTTTGTCCCATCTCCGTTTCTTAGAATGACCTATTTGTTTAAATGCCTTACTTACGCCTTCAAGATTATGTTGGTTTCTTGCATGGCATCCGAGTATCAAAGGAATAGGTTTGAAAAGAGCCTCATAGTGACACGACTAAGTAAATCGCATAATCTTTTATTATAGGTAATAGATACCTTTTTGGAAGAATAACGGTCTGTTCAGAGGGTTGTGATGCCAAAGAAAATCTTAGTCGTTGATGATAACGAAGACATTCGAACCTCAGTGAGCCAGATTCTCGAGGTTCACGGGTACGAAGTCATTGGAGCAGAAAACGGCATCGAATGCCTGAAGCACCTTGAGCGTACGATTCCTGATTTAGTGATTCTCGATATCATGATGCCAGGGATGAGCGGTTGGGATGTGGCGGCACGGATAAAAGCGCACGAGAAATGGCGTGTTGTTCCGATTGTGTTTTTTACCGCGAAAGGCGATGAGATGAGTATGGGACTCGGCGGCCTCGCATCGGAAAACTACATCGTCAAGCCGTTTGAGGTCGAGGAATTGTTGGAATGCGTTGATCGAATTCTTCAGAGTCCGTGATTTCTTTTTTTTGTTGGAAGGATCCTTGATTTTGTTTTTTTTGTAATTTTGATAAGGGTTGCCAAGGACACGATTGATACACGAAATATTTTAAAATGAGCTGATGAAAAAAGAATTACTCGGGCCCGTGACAGTATCTTTATATATCATAATGCCATCATAATTATACAAAAGAATTGGAATCTTTGAATCAACAGGGAATCAAGAGAAAATAATACTTGCGGTTCATATCGGACCTTGGGTTCATCGCTTCAGATTTCATCTCTTGAAAATAGGGGGATATACGAAATGCAAAGAAAAGACCGCATAAGACATCAAGCTTTTGTTTTATTCATATGCGCTCTCATGGGCATCGCGACGCTTTCCGGTGCGGCTTTCACGGCTCTAGGGGCGACACCTCATGGCTCGGATTCCGTCATAGCAAAGGTGACGTTCTCGCAGCCAACCACTCTGGATCTCATGGAGCGTCATGGAATCGCGACCCTCACCGTTGACAAGGCGAAGACCTACGCTGTCGTACTCGCCTCCCCGGAGGACCTCGTATGGCTCGCTTCCATGCACCTCTCGTCGCAAATTGTCCTTGATAGTACTGCAGAACAACACGGTTGGAAGTACGGTGCCGGTCTCGAAGATACTTTTCACACGTACGCGCAGATGACCGCAATTCTCCAGAACATCTCTACAACCTACCCAGATATCACCCAGCTTTATGATTTAGGGCACAGCGTGCAGGGAAGAACTATCTGGGGGTTGAAAGTCACCAGCGATCCGACTATCGAGGAGGATAAGCCTCAGGTTCGGATGTGCGGCAATCATCACGGTAACGAGAAAATGGGTACAGAGTTGTGCCTCTTGCTTGCCCAGTACCTCACCAATTATTATGGCGTGAATGATACCATCACCAGTCTGGTGGATACCCGTGAGATTTGGATCATCCCGATGGTGAATCCAGACGGGCATGAGATGAACACCCGTGAGAACGCGAACGGGGTGGATCTGAACCGTGATTATGGGTACATGTGGGGTGGATGGGGTGGCTCGTCAGCGCCGTTCTCCCAGCCTGAGACCCAGGCGATCCGGGCCAATGCCGTGGCGCACAACTTTGTGCTCTCGCTTTCTTTCCACACATCCGCTGACGTGGTGAACTACGTCTGGAACTACAAGCACCAACGCGCCCCTGATAACACCGTCCTTGAATATCTCTCGAACCAGTACGGGAATCGTACCGGGTACTGGGTCACTGAGGGGTACGACTGGTACCAGACCATGGGGGACACCAATGATTTCAGCTACGGGTGTCGCGGCGACCTTGATTGGACGATTGAGACAGATAATACGAATATCCAGGGGACCTGGAATCTCAACCGCGAAGCGATGTTCGACATCATCAAGGCCGCAGATATGGAACTTCGAGGTATCGTCACCGATGCCCAGACAGGCCAACCGGTGGCCGCGACGGTCTGGGTCCAGGAGGCTCTGTGGCCGTGCTTCACCAACCCTGTCGTGGGCGACTATCATAAGCCCCTCATGCCAGGCTCCTACCATGTGACGGTGCACGCGAATGGATATCAAGACGCTGAGTTCACGGTCGATGTGGGGGACGGACAACCCACCTGGTTGAATGTGACCTTGTCGAGGGCAGACGGGTACTACGCGTATCAGATCACGGTCGCGCGGTACTATGCTCCCTCTGATAATTTCCAAAGTAACCCTACAGAGGCAATTTCCGTGCTTGGCCCACCCGATGGAATTTATGCCGCCATCGGGGTTGGAGGGTACCTTGTGGTCGACATGCGCGACAATATTACTGATGCCTCTGGCCCGGATTTCCAGGTCGATGTCGTGGATGGAACCGACAATGGGTATCAGGTGTATGGTTCCCTGAATTGGAATGGGCCATGGACCTCTCTTGGTTCCGGTATGGGAACCACCTTGTTTGACCTTGCTGATACGGCGCTTGATACCGTCCATTACCTTAAAATCATGGATGACGGAAGTGGGAACCCTAACGCCCAGAACCCGGGATGCCATATCGATGCGATAGAGAACCTTGCCGCGGTCAGCCCTGACCAACCACCCAACACACCCGCGCAACCGCAAGGGCCGGTCACCGGGGCATTCAATGTCTCGTACAGCTATTCCACGAGCACGAGCGACCCGGAGGGACAGCAAGTTTTCTACCAATGGTCCTGGGGTGATGAGGTCAGCGATTGGTTCGGGCCGTACGACTCTGGCGCAGTCTCCGAGGCGACCCATTCATGGGCCGCTGCTGGGCAGTACGCGGTGAAGGTCAAAGCGAAGGACACGGTTGGGTATGAAAGCGCGTGGTCAGCACCACTCACGGTACGTATCGAAGCAGGTGCAGACATCGAACTCGGGAGCATCACTGGTGGTCTTGGGGTGTCCGCGATCGTGGAGAACAAGGGTGTTGCTGCTGCAACGGATGTCAACTGGAGTATCACGCTCACCGGTGGTCTCGTCCTGTTTGGGCGTCACTCAACAGGGACGCTCAGTGTGGTCGAACCAGGCGTCAGCCAGACGATCCGTTCAAAATTCCTCTTCGGCATCGGGTCAGTCACCATCACCGTGACCGCAGCGACGGCCCAGGAACAAGTCAAAGGGTTCCTCTTCGGTCCGATCATCATATTGAGGAAATAGCATCAAGGTTCTCACAAGGGTTTTTCGACTTTCATGTGTCGATAGCTATATAAACCGGTGCCTTGTTAATATGAAATAAAAAAATTTCTAGGGGATAATGAAGAATATGAAGGGGAAAAATAGATGTAATTTCTTTATTCAGGCGGTTGTCGCTCTCCTCCTCGTTAGTTCCGTTGGAGTCAGTGCTGTTCATCAAACCACTCTATCCACTCATTCAGATGGATCGATTCAGACGACGTTCACCAGGGGGGATGTGCCGACCATTACCGTGACGGTTACCCCGGAGGAGGTCACCGTCGGTACCACGCATCTTGCCGGTCATGATTTCGCGACGATAGCGATAGGCGATGAGGGTGTCACCACGACCCTGGGTCAGGCACAGCTTCCAGTGATTTCTCGATTCCTTGAGATTCCTTTGGGGGCACAACCTAGGCTCGTCATCGATTCAGTCGACTGGGAGACCACGTCCCTCGCGGCGTACGGTCTTCCATCTCAAGTGGTTCCGGTGCAGCCGTCGCTGGTGAAGCTCCCAGGCGCTTCCGTTGCTTTTACCATGGATCCCGTGTACTACGCACTGGATTCTTTTGTCCCTTCCACCTTCGCACAGATCACGTCTCTCGGGGATATCCGTGCGTATTCCGTGGCGTTCCTTTCGATCTCACCCGTCCAGTACAACCCAACGACCGGGGGCCTTCGTGTGATGACTCACTGCACGCTTCATGTCGAACTTCCAGGCAGTGACCTGGTGCACACCGCGTCGATGATCGACCGGTATGACACTCCTTCCTTTGATGCCGTGTATAACAATCTGTTCGCCAACCCGGGTGCATTGCGAGGGGACGACCAACGCACCCAGAGACAAGAGGGGTACCTCATCATTGTCGGGGACTCGCTGTACGACGCGATTCAGCCGCTTGCGGACTGGAAGACGAGCATTGGTTTTGATGTCACGGTGACCAAGACCTCTGAGATCCCTGGTGGTGCGACCAAAGAGAACATCAAGGAGTACATCGCGGACGCGTACTACAACTGGACGGTGCCGCCGGCGTACGTCCTTTTGGTCGGTGACGTGAATTCCATTCCGACATGGATCGGGACGCAGACCAGTACATGTACAGATTTATATTATGTGACGATCGACCCAGGAAATTATTTCGCAGACATCATCGTCAGCCGTTTCTCTGGTCAGACCTCTGACCAGATCACCAACATGGTCGACAAGACCGTGTTCTATGAGCAGGGTCAGTTCCCGGATAGCTCATGGATCAAGAAAGCGGCATTCATGGCATCGAACGACAACTATCAGGTGTCCGAGGGCACCCACAACTATGTTATTGACACCTACATGGATCCTAACAATTATACCAGTGACAAATTATACTGTCATACCTATCACGCCACCACCCAGCAGGTGACCGATGCCCTGGACGATGGTCGCAGCCTCGCAGTCTACTCAGGTCACGGATCAGAGACGAGTTGGGCAGACGGCCCCCCGTTCTCGGAGACAAATGTGAACGCGCTCACCAACGACGGCATTTACCCCTTTGTCTGCAGTCACGCGTGCTTGACGAACCAGTTTACCGTCGGTGAATGCTTCGGAGAAACCTGGTTGCGTGCTCCGCACAAAGGAGGCCTCGCCTTTTGGGGTGCGACTGATTATTCGTACTGGGATGAAGACGATATCTTGGAGCGAAACACATTCAAGGCGTGGTGGGAGGATGGTATTGATACCATTGGTGGTATGACCAATCAAGGCCTGTACTATCTTTATCAACACTACAGTGGCGGAGGGATGACCAAATACTATTTCGAGGAGTACAACGTGCTTGGTGATTCCTCGGTGAAAATTTGGCATGGCACCCCGAACACCCCACCGATGATCCCCGAGACACCCGTCGGGCCTTCCACGGGGCAGATCGGAGTGAAATATTCGTTTACGGTCAGTGCGACAGACGCAGAGAACGACGACGTGTACTATATGGTTTCCTGGGGCGATGAAGTCAGCGATTGGCTCGGCCCCTCTAGCTCTGGTGTCCCCGTTTCTTTCACTCATGCGTGGAATGTCCCTGGGACCTACAACATCACCGTGAAAGCGAAGGACAGCAAGGGATCCGAAAGTGGCTGGTCGCAGCCAGCTCTCATCACGATTCTTTCGCTCCCCGCTGTCAACATCGGTGCGATTACTGGTGGTTTCGGCATCATCAAGGCGGACATTCAAAACGTCGGTGGTGACGATGCATCCGATGTCGCCTGGGCAATCACAGTCAACGGAGGGTTCGTTCTCCTTGGGCGGAACACGACCGGGGATATCTCGACGCTATCCTCTGGATCCCATACGATGATACAATCAGATTTCGTGTTGGGTTTCGGTGCCGTGGACATTCTTGTCACTGCCGGTGGGGTGAACAAGACGGCGACTGCGTTCCTGCTCGGGCCGCTCTTCCTGAAAATACGGTAGCCTCGCCTTTTTTTCTTTCACTTGCAAGGTGGGAATTTCTTCCCACAGACGATAAGAGAGGAAGGTGAACACGCTTTGTACTTTATCCAGGGTCGCTATGGGACGGTATGATGAGGTTTGTTCTTTTTGAGAATTTCTCCCTATTGGTCTTCTGGATATCTTGATATCTTTTTTAGAGAAAGAAAAAGGAGAGCAACGAGTCCTTTTCCCGTCAGAAAGCAAGAGGGTTCTCCTAGTGATAAGAGAGCAAATCACGAAAGTTTTATATCCAGTGACTCCATTATAATCTCTATATTAATAAAATTAGGGGGTATTAAATATGAAAAAGATTGTTGGAATAATAGTTTGTATTTGTATGATGTTCTCGGCGATTTGTATCGAAGCTGAACAGAATGAGACAAACAAAATTACGTTGTCTCCCCAACTAGCCTTGGACAGGGTTACTGTGACTATTTATAAACAAGCGTTTCATCCAAATGTCACAATCATAGAACCTAACCAAACAATAATCTGGACTAATCTTGAACCTCAGCCACATTCCGTTGTCAGTGATGATGGTTATTTCCATTCTCCATTACTTGGCCAGGGAGAGTCATACAACTATACATTTGCACACCCTGGATTGTTTCCATATCATGATGGAGCATATCCTGCTACAACAGGTAAGGTTTGGGTCGAAATTGGGGGGAACAAACCACCTAATAAACCGTATGTGAACGGAACAGTCAGCGGAAAAATAAAAGTTACCTATAATTATACAGCTGCGACATTTGATCCAGAAGGAAGTATGGTTTCTTTTTATTTTGATTGGGGAGATAACACAAATAGTGGATGGAGTCCTTTTGTTAATTCTTCGACACTCGTAACCATGTCGCATTCATGGAATAAAAGAGGGAAGTTTGTCATCAAGGTGCAAGCGAAAGATTTCTATGCAAATGCGACGAGTGACTGGACAACGTTGCCGGTGACAATGCCGCTATCCAATGATCTACCAGGCTCTCACTTCTTAGAGTACTTATTCGCACGATTTCCTCATCTCTTCCCAGTAATGAGACACCTTCTGGGGTACTAAACCTTCTTATCCCCTATTTTTTTTATCATCTTTTACTTTGTTGGAGTAAGGATTTTTTCTTTATACAGAAAGAGGTATGCTAAGAAAAACTAGTAACATTTTTTTCTTATAGATATTCAAGTAATTCAGGTGAAAAAAAGGAATTGGAGATGCGTCTTCGGTGTTGTTATTTAATCATGAGACATTAAATGTAGTGTCGGGGATATCTGAAAATGAATAATTCTTATATTGAGAGTCTATTGTTGTAGTGATATTTCCTTTTGTCGTTACTAACATTGTTTTCAAAGGAACTCCGTGATCCTTCCAGATCCACATTTTCATTGTAGTGATCATCTTAAAATTAGTAATATTTTTACTAAAATTATCACTTCGATTTGATGAATATTGGATGACGATTGCTGTTTTTCCATCGATGGTCTCGTTCCCCAAGGTCATAATGGTCTGATTGTTCAAAAGGTCTTTTGCAACATCTCCTGTGAAGGGCTGGGGATTAATTGGAATGACAAGGAGTTTGTACTTATGTTCTGTGGTGTCATAATGATACGCACCATTAGGTCGTTCTATGATTGTGTCGGTTGTGCTATTGCCCATAATAGTGACTTCTTTTAAATAGGGTGTTTCCTGCCATATTTTCACAATCGTGTTTGGTATGGTTACGTTTTTCAATGTGCCACTCATTGTCGTGGATGAGTAAATCTCATAATACACAGATTTAATGGTCTCAGCCTTAATCAGAATCTGATGCAATGTTTCGGGTTGAGACGGCTGGTTAGGTGAACCGTTTTGTTGCACACAGCCACTCATCATGAGAGATGAACAGACTAGTGTTACGATAACCCCAAGAACTATTGTTTGTTTTTTCATAACTTATGGTCCCCTGTGTTGTGTCGGGAGAATAGCTGATTCTTTAAAAATATTTCCTCTATTTAAGGGTGAGTTGGAAATTTCTATGCCCCCGTTATCTTATAGAGAGAATATACTTCGGAATAGGTGAGATCGTTCATCTCTGGGAGATTGGTATTTCTCTCGATGTATAATGGTTTATCGGGAGGCGCACCAATGTGTATGGTGCGGGTTGTCATGTTGATGTTGCCTTCATTATCCCGTACCGTCAACGTAACAGTATAATATTTGTTCCATGTGTAATAGGTGTGTGTGCTTTTGGTTCCATGGCCGACAACTCTGATTATGGTACCATTGTAGTTTACGTTTTCACCGGTGTCCACCTCATAGGTAAGGTTTTCTCCAATGCGGCTATGAGCTACCGTATAAAAAACTGCAGATCCGGAGTACGAGCCATTGCGAACCGCGGCGGCGAACAGGTCGATTTCAATAGCCGCACTAAATTTATCGTTTATTGGTCCATTATGATCTGGCTGTTGGTCGCATCCGCTGAAACCAACACACAGAAAAAGAAAAATGAATCCTATGACGATGAACTGCTTTTTATTCGGTGAATTCCACATTATCTTTTTTTCTTTTTTATTTTTTTTCCTGATGCCTGAAGCTCTGAAATCAATCATGCAAATGCTACCTAGTCTATTATAATACTGTCGTCATATAAATAGATTATTAATCAAAGTAGTTATTCGATTTATCGGATCAGGTTTTTCTTGACTTCGGAGGGATTCTAGGTAATTATTCTGCAAGAAAAAACGAACTCGTTATATAAAATTCACCTTCTATTATATATATAGTGTACTATTGTTATAGGGAGGATACGTATTGTCTGGCGGCTCCCTCCTATATAAGAGAGAATTTTGAGGTCCGATTCTTAAACGAAAGATTTATAAATAGCGTTTGTATAATAATTAACGGAAATATAAATTAAGGAGGACCTTTATGAAAAAATCGATAAGAAATAGAAAAAATAAGCTAGTGAAATCGACGACGTTTTTTATGGCGTTGTTCGTCCTGGCTATACTGGTGTCAAGTAGCACTGTGCCAGCGGCAATGCATAATAACGCGTCAAGCGAAACGAAAGTAAGAAGTCTTCCGTTCCAGGAAGCAAAAGCAAGCATCGCAAAGACAGCAGACAGTGCAGCTTCTTCTCTTTACTTAGTCGGTCAGCAGAAAAACATGAATCCGGCCGACAGGGATGTCACTTGGATCTACTACGATGATGGGAACAATGCCAATGCCTATACTGCAACTGGTGGTGGTACTTTTGAGCAAGCTATAAGATTAACTTCGGACGAGCTCGGTGACTACGGCGGCTATTCCATCACTCAGATCATGAATTATATCGGCTATTATGGTCTGTCTGGTACCGCAATTGATTATAACATCATTATCTACGGACCAGGAAGTAGCACACAACCTGGGGCAATAATCCACCAAGAAGGGCCCTTCTCGTCAGTAGCAGGATATGGTCAATTCTATACCGTTGAGTTAGATACACCCGTAACCGTTACACCTGACAGCGACATGTGGGTTTCCATTCAATTCCTGAACGCCCCGTACCCCTACACCCTTTACCCAGCTGGCGTTGATGGATCTCCTCCTGTTGTTGGAAAATCAGACTGGCTGTACATCGGTAGTTGGTTTGAGATAGGTGATACTTGTAATAACATGATACGAGCAGGTGTTGAGCAAACAACATTACTAGACCACGATTTAAAGCTGAAGAGCATCGATGCCCCGGTAACCGGCACCGCTGCACAGACGATCGTCCCGAAGGCTACGGTGAAGAACGTCGGGAACAATACTGAGACCAATGTCCCCGTGAAGTTCACGATCAATGGAGTAACGACATACTCTGAGTATTCCGAAGGCTTCGAAGGGGCCACATTCCCGCCAGCAGGCTGGTTCACTTATATATATGGTGCATATTTCGAGCAAGCATCCGGAACACAATCCAACGGACTCAGTGGTTCCCATTCAGGTACCTATGGAGCACGTGCATACTGCTATGGATACGGATATTCAGTCCAGGCGAACACCCCCAGCTTTGATGGGTCAGGCGGAGGCAACGTACTGACGTTCTGGCACAACCAGAAGAACTGGGCTGGTGACCAAGATCATCTCTACATCTACGCATCCAACGATGGTGGTATGTCCTACTATTACGTTACCTATTATGGCAGTGACATGGGTTGGACACAAGAAACAATCAACCTCGATAACTATCTACCTCCATCAAACAACATGCAAATCGTATTCC
This sequence comes from Thermoplasmatota archaeon, assembly GCA_035543435.1. Taxonomy (GTDB): domain Archaea; phylum Thermoplasmatota; class E2; order DHVEG-1; family DHVEG-1; genus SM1-50. Next base: position 20,170 of record DATKKD010000117.1, on the reverse strand, counting down.
TCTGTGATTTGGAGTACGGTTGGGGTGTCTACCTTGACGACATAAACGTCAACGGTCAGACGATGTCAGTTGTCTACACGGACACACAGCAGATCAGTTCAATAGCTGCAGGAGCAGAAAAACAGGTCTCCTTTAACGGATGGTCACCTGCTGAATGGGGCCAGAGCGGCTATCAAAATATGAACGTCTCTTACAGCACAGAAGCTGACGTGCAGTTAGCCGGTGATCAAAACACAGGTAACGACATGAAGACCTCGTCCTTCCACTTGTACTATCCGTTCCTGAAAGATGTCGAAGTGACCGTGATCGAATCCCCGATCAGCGATGCACTGGCGCAAACGTTCGATGTGAAATGTAAGATAAAGAACGTTGGTCAGGAACCAGTGAAGGACTTCTTCACCCAGGTCAACATCGGGACAATCAATGTCGGAGCGACCTTCCTAAATGCTGATTTCAGCGATTACTACTGCCCACCGATAGGATGGGGCGAAGATGCTAGCACCTACTGGTATCTTAGCTACTCGAACTATGCAGGAGGAACATCTCCAGAGGCCCAAATGTATTATTGGAACGGTCCATACTACAACAATGGTGGAAAGCTCTACTCCAATACCTTTGACACGACCGCCTACACTGGTGCACGACTCAGCTTCAAGTACTACGCCTACATGTTCTACACAGGAGCCTCCTTACACGCTTGTGTCAGCACTGACGGAGGAGCAACATGGAAAGACGTCTGGAGTCAGGATATCACTGCGACAGGAAAAGGCGAAGTTACCGTGAATATCCCCACCAGCGCGAACACGAGGATCGGGTTCTATGAATACTATACATCCGCTTACTACGACATCTATTACTGGACCCTTGATGACATCAAGGTAGAAGGCACCTCGATTACCCCGGAGTACCAATGGGATCAGGCCGTTGTCACCTATCTGAACCCTGGCGTTGAAATTGAGCAAACCTTCCAGCAATGGACTCCGCAGAAACTCACCACACCGCCCTACACATCTGGTGTCGTCTCCTACGGAATCAGTGCATCAACACAATTATCTGGTGATAACAACCCCGCGAACGATATAATCAGCGCAGGATTCAAACTGACGTACACCCATGATATTGGCGTGACCATCACATCACCGCATAGAGACGGAGAAACATTCTACGCAGCCGATGCACTGGCGTACAACCTTCTCTCATTTGATCCAACCACCCCAGGGACCTTCCACATCATTGCTCCGTATTCAGGCAATTTCCTCTCAGCCGCATGCTGGGCAGATGGAAAATGGTATGTAGCTGCTTACCAGTCTGGAGCCCTGTATACGGTTGACCCATCGACGGGAGTGATGACTCTGATTGGCGGAAGCGTACCTGATTACAGCGGGTACACTGGTCTCGCCTACTTCGGAGGTCAGATGTACGGTATCACCTGGAGCGGATCCGGTGCAAACCTGTACGCAGTTGACAAAGACACGGGTACCTCAACACTTATCGGCTCTTGCGGGTACTTCCTTTACATCGATATGTGCATCGATGGAACCGGAGTCTGCTATGGTCATGATATCATTGCTGACCAGATCTGCAAGATCGATCTCGGCACCGGCGCAAGCACCGTGCTCGGACCGACCGGTATCTACTGCAACTACGCCCAGGGTATGTCCTATGACTTAAGCACCAGCCTTGGATATCTAGCGGCATACACAAGCGAAGGTGAGTTGTACACCTTTGATACCACCACTGGGCTTGCGACCTTCATCGGCGCGTTCCAGGGCGGCACAGAAGTCGATGCGTTAGCGATACCCGGCTCAAGCCACGGCGCACCGTCACCAACCGTCTATGTCCAAAAGGGAACCACTGGCACTCTTTCAGCCACCGGGAAGAACGTCGGTGTCTGGTCAGAGACTGTCGACGCATACGCAAACATGACCGAGTACGTCACGAACCCGAACGGAACCTTTGTCCAGGAATGGAATATCCCTGGTGTCACCATGGGTCCGCTTGGTGGGACAGCCGCAATCAACATCGGCACCCAGACCTACGCACTGGAAGGTGTGTACGGCCTGTACGTCAACCTCCCACTCGCCAACGATGACCACCAGAGCGACAACCATAAGATACTCGGTATCGGTTCCGATGGGACAGCTCCGACAACAACCTACACCATAACCCCGGCGTCACCAGATGGCCTCCACGGCTGGTACGTCCATGACGTCACCCTTAAGTTCTCGGCGACCGATCCAAAGGTCAATGGGGTGAGCTCAGGCGTACAGAAGATCGAGTACAGCCTTGACGGCGGTGCCTGGACAACCTACTCCGGGTCACTGAAGGTCACCACGGACAGCGCAAACCACGTCGTGAAATACAGAGCCACTGACAAGGTCGGAAACGTGGAAGCAGAGAAGACCGTACCAGTGTTCAAGATCGACAAGACGAAACCAACGATCGCGATGAACTACTCATACACAAAAGAGGGCAGCCATTACAACGTCATCATCACCGTGACTGCCACCGATGCGATGAGCGGTATGGACCACGTCTCGTTCTACTACAACGGCCAAATTGAGGCAAACGTCACGGGATCCGGACCAACCTTCGTCTGGAACTACACCTACGCCCCACTGCCAACCGTCATCATCAAAGCAATCGCGTACGACCAAGCCGGCCTCAACGACTTCAAGACCATCGTAAACCCGAAAGACGAGCTATCCCTGAACCAACAGGCAGCCCAACAACCAAGCGTCAACACGCTCTTGATGCAGAAATAGACAGAGCACTAGTACAAACGCAAAAAAGGGTGAACCTTTCACCCTTCTCTTTTATTTTTTTTTATTTTTTTCATTCTGGATAAACTATTTTTGTACGCTGGTGAAGCTTCCCGATCTGTTTCAACACGGGTGAGGAATCTATACTTAAAAAATACATTCTCTGGAGAGATCAGATAAAACGTAAAATCAGGTTCCTCAGGGCCTTTCAGCATTTTTACGGCCGAATAAAAGAAGGGTGGGGTAAAGGAACGTTAGAACTTTTGGATCGTTCAATGGTTCTTATTTCACAAGGCCAACGAGTCTCAGAAAGAAATCTGGACCTCATTTTTAGGAAACATTTTGTTGCATAAAGCAGTATCCCTATCTGATATACTTTTAAAGGGGAACGGCGTTATAAAAAGTACCTAGGGGTGGGGGGTAATTCTACTGATGATAACAACAGCAACGTTGCCGGCGTTAGGAAGTATTGTAAAAATACAACTAAAAACACCCGGTGATCTCGTCAGACAAACCACTCTCAGGGGTGATTTGTTGCAAAGCAGCTCATGGCCGATGTTTCATCATGACCTTCAGCACACGGGATATTCTGACGCGACCGCACCAGAGACGAATTCCCTGTTATGGACGTCCTCAGCGGGATACTAGTTAGAATCATCTCCTGCGGTTTCAAACGGGAAAGTCTACATCGGGTCACAGGACGTTAATGTGTACTGTTTTGACGCGCTCAGGAAAAGAATTTTGGAGCTATCCCACCAGGCATTTCATTGTCTCCAGCCCCGCCGTCGCCGATGGGAGAGTCTAAATCGGTTCGACGGACAATTACGTGTATTGCATAAACGCTGTCACCGGCGAGGAAATTTGGACATTTCAGACGGGCTGGGGATCGCCCAATCTTCCCCCGCCGTGTATCAGGGAATGGTGTTCATCGGATCGCAGGACAATAAACTGTATTGTCTGAACGCGACCAACGGGTTAGAGATCTGGGATTACGCAACCGGCGACTGGATCTCATCATCCCCTGCTGTTGCCGACAACAAGGTGTACGTTGGTTCCTTCGACGGGTTTCTCTATTGTTTCGATACCTATAATGGTACGACTCTCTGGGAGCATCCGATTGGTGATATGATATGGACCTCATCTCCCACCATTGCTGAGAAAAAGTCTATTTGGGGCATTGGACCGTAAAAAGTATTGTCTTAGCGCCTTGAACGGATCGGAACTATGGAGCTATCCAACAGGCGACTGGATCACAGACACTCCGGCGGTCACCAACGGTAGGGTTTACATAGAATCATGGGACGACATTATGTATTGTCTCAACGCCACCACCGGCTCCCTGGTATTGGACTATTTCACGGGCGGGGGTATCGATTCATCTCCCGCAGTTGCCGATGGAAACGTGTATTTCGGTTCGAGCGACCAGAAGATGTACTGCCTCGATGCCGAAACCGGAGAGTCAATCTGGGAATATACCACTGGTTGGCAAATCAACTCCTCACCAGCGATCGCGGAAGGAAAAGTGTACGTCGGATCAATGGATTACAATGTGTATTGTTTTGGCAGCGGAAATCAGCCTCCGGTCTTTGGACCACCCACGCCGGCCGATGGTTCCACCAACAATCCGGTGAGTCTCACCTGGAGCATCCCCATTGACGATCCAGAGGGTGATCTCTTCTCTTGGGCGATTCAATGCAGCAATGGGCAGACAAACGGTGATAGTGATGCGTCGAATGGGACGAAAACGCTCGATCTTTCTGGCCTTGCCTTCTCAACAACGTACAAGGTGTGGGTGAACGCGACCGACAAGGACGGGAGCGGTCAGTACACGAAAAGATGGTACACGTTCACCACCGAAGACAAGAATCAACCACCATCCTTCGGTGTACCCATCCCAACCAATGGCTCAACCAATCAACTATTGAATCTGACGTGGAGCATTCCGATCAGTGACCCGAATGGCGATCTATCCTAATGAACGATTCAATGCACCAATGGACAGACCAGCAGTGAGACCCTAGCGAGCAACGGGACCAAGGCGCTTACGCTCTCCGGTCTTTCCTGTGCAACGACCTACAAGGTCTGGGTGAACGCGACCGATCCCACCGGCAGTGGTCTATACACGAGGAAATGGTACATCTTCGTCACGCAACAACCAAACGCTCCACCGAAAACACCAAACAGACCATCGGGAATCGCCTCAGGGAAGGTCAATACCCTGTATACATATACGACAAGTACTATCGATCCCAACGGTGACCAAGTGTATTACAACTGGTCCTGGGGCGATGGTAACTATAGAAGCTGGCTTGGGCCTTTTGGTTCTGGTGCTACGGCGACCGCGAACCATTCATGGACAAAAAGAAACACCTACAGCATCAAAGTGAAAGCAAAAGATATCTTTGGTACAGAGAGCACCTGGTCAGATCCACTGTCAGTGAAAATGCCATATGCCTACAATATCCCAATAAGGCCGTTCTTGGCGATGCTGTTTGAGAGGTTCCCACATGCATTCCCGATACTCGGACACCTCCTGAGGTCTTAAGTCCCCATATCTTTCCCTTTTATTATTTAAAAATCCCTTCTCATTGCAGCTGTATGAACCATGGCAATGCTTCCCTTGATTTGAAAAAATGTATATCAGAGCCTTCAATGAACACCAACATCAATGAAGAAGAAGGAGGGTGGCGACTATGGTTTTTTCGGTACGGTTTCGTCTCCTGGAATCTTTACCGTGGCCGTGATGGTGATTTTCCCGAGACCAAACAATGGTCTATCGGGTTTTTAGTCCCATTAAGTTATAGCGTCGACGAAACTTGTGTTGATAATAGATTATATATTTTATTTAAGAACAGATTTATCCAATTGATAATTTTATAAAAGATATTTTTCGTCCTGTAATCATTATTTACTAGGGTTTTTAAATACACAGGAATGATATCGAAATCTTTAGGATTCTGTTGATTCTCCACTCGTATGTTTCCTTCAAATTTTGAATTGTCTTTATCTGGAACAACAAGAGACACTTGTATCGTCACTGGTCCATCGCTGGGCGTGAGATTTTCACCAGATACAGGCGTGAACGTCCAGGTCCCCCATTGAATCGATGAGGTGTTCACTTTCCAGCTCAGTTTTGAATTTGCTCCTCCGATATTTTGAACCTGAAAACTTCCGTACACTGTTGCGCCTGGTTCGACTCTGGTAAATGAGAGACTCCCGGAACAGTGTAATTTAGGGACTTCGGGCGCCGGTGGTGGAATATACACAATTTTAAACACATGATTTAAACTGGGAGTCGGATAGGAGTTTACATAGTCCCACACCGTGGTTCCTTTCGGGGTCACTTCAAAAAATTTTCCCTCCACTCCATTACATATTAGTGTGCCACCATCTTTTATACGTTCCGCGCCAGAAATACCAACTGCATAGAAACTCGAAGGAGGGGTTCCCATATACCTCCAAGTCAAGTCCTCAGGCCCATAGGCGAATCCGGGTGCGAGATAATAGGAGCCGTTCTCGTCTATTGGGGGAGTAATCTCATCAACCGTGGAATAATAACCATCGGGACGATTTTCCCCATTGTTAAAGACAAGGATATCACCTGCCCCGGGACATCCTGATTTTATCCAAGTTGCGTCATGCTGATGGAATAATTTTTCATCTTCGTCGGTTCCCGCTCGGTATGTTGCTGGGTTTCCCCAGCGGTACAACAGATCGCCACCGTGTCCGGATCGCCCACCGGTGTGTCCAGCCGCTTCTTCTGTTGTCGTGCTGTGATCGATAACCCAGATTTCGTTAAAATTGTGAACGCTGATCAGAATCTGGTCAAATTGCTCGTTGTAATCGATAGAGTTTGTATGCATCCAATCAATCAAGGAATAAAAGTCTGTACCATAGTTTACATCAACTAATTCAGGGTGATCTCCGACTACACCATAATTTGCCTTTGTGTAGTCATAGTCCTGGACGAGGTGGTCCCAGACGTGCCACTCCCAGACAATCGCACCACTCGTTGGGCCGGTCGGTTTGACTTCGATGATTTCATCAGGGAGAAATCCTTGAGACGAAACATAGTGGGGGTTTCTCCCTGCGGCAATTGCCTCATCATGCGTTTTTGTCTCCCAGGCGATCATCAACACATTGCCATTCGGCAGTGGCATAACATCATGATGGCTTAAATTTCCATTGGTATCATACCGGAAATCCCATTCAATCGTTCCGTCCCAAGATACCTTTTGAACGCCTCCACCTGCGCCACCATAACCATTAATCACTGTTTTTATTGTTCGAAGAATAGTTCCATTCCCTAACCATTTCACCGCCTCGCCAGGGAGAAAATCGCTTCCCCATGTATGATTCACTGCCCCAGAATTGTCGATTAAATAGGTTGTGGTTGAATCCATTGGAGCAAACAGGATTTGACCGTCGATGATCCCAGTAACAGATATCGTTTGGGAAGATGCGAGAGGGATACCACAAGTCCCAATAAATAAAAAAATCACTGAAAGTGAAATTATTTTTAATTTATTAAAATATTTCATATTATCCCCAAATAGTTCTTCTGTATATATATACTTTTTTCCAAATTTTAATTCGAGTTCAGTACAACCGCGTTTATCTGACATCGAGCAAAAGAAACAAACTAATTTTTTGACCTCTTTTTTCAAAAATATGGTCACTTTTTTCATGAAATTAAATTATATAATAATCTTGTTAATAAAACGTGGTTTTGGAAAAAGCGTAATAGTATCTGGCGTGAGTGAGATATCAAGGCAAGGTTGGCGGGTACTGACGTTTTAAGAATGACTGGAACTAAGTCAAAATCTGTGGAATTGTCGATATTTTCTACGCGAAGGTAACCTTGAAACGTTGATTTTTTTTCATCGGGCGCAATCACCGATACTTGTAACGTTATTGAACCATCCTGGGGGGTGAGATTCGTACCGGACTCAGGGGTAAACGTCCAATTTCCCCATTGAATCGATGAGGTGTTCACTCTCCAGTTCAGTTTTGAGTTTTCCCCTCCAATATTCTGAACCTGAAAACTTCCGTTCACTGTCCCACCTGGTTCGATCCTTGTCCAGGAGAGGCTCCCGGAACAGTCTAAGTTAGGAATGTCAGGCTCTGGCGGTGTCTCTGATGGTATATACACGGCTTTGAACAATTGATCTCCTGCGTCATACTGCCAAACAGTTGCTTCCTCAGGATTCACTTCGAAGATTTTTCCAGTTTCCCCATTGGTTATCAGAGTATTACCGTTAGCAAGTCTTACAGCACCACCAAATTGCCCTGCATAAAACCCTGGATCAGAATAATTCCAGATTGTAGATACTGGACCATAGGCGCTGTCATTTTCTATATAATATTCACTGTTATTATTCATCGGTGGTACAATTTCATCGACACGTGAATGGTGGTTTACCTCGTTGTTAAACACAAGAATGTCACCTTCGCCAGGGCATCCTTCATGGATCCAGGTTGCATCATGCTGGAGAAATAATTTCTGATCGTTTGCTGTTCCTCTTCGGTAAGCTTGGGGATTTCCCCAACGGTACAAAATGTCGCCGCCCTTTCCACTGTTCCCCCCAGTGTGACCCGCTGCCTCTTCTGTCGTAGTGCTGTGATCAATGACCCAGATTTCATTAAAATAACACACGCTAATAAGTAATTGATCTAACTGTTGATTGTAATCAATAGAATTCGTATGCATCAGATCCATTTGTGTGGTGTTCCTATAATTAATATCAACTAACTCGGGATGATCAGCCACCACACCATAATTGGCCTTTGAAGAATCAAAGTCCTGGATGAGGTGGTCCCAGACATGCCACTCCCAGACAATCGCACCACTTGTTGGGCCAGTCGGCTTGACTTCGATGATCTCATCAGGGAGCAATCCTTGAGACGATACGTAATCCGGGTTTCTTCCAGCTTCTATCGCTTCATCGCGTGTTTTGGTTTCCCAGGCAATCAGGAGGACATCGCCGTTTGGCAGCGATTTCACATCATGATGGCTGAGGTGTCCATCAGTGTTATAGCGAAAATCCCATGTCACTGTCCCGTCCCAGTCGACTTCTTGAACACCCCCACCGGCCCCGGGGCCTCCATTAAGGCGTATTGTTCTGAGAATTGTTCCATCACCAAGCCACCATACAGCAACGCCCGGTAAATAGATACTTGGCCACGTATGATTTACTGTTCCTGTTTTATCGATTAAGTAGGTAGCAGTACCCCACATAGGTGAATATAAAATCTGACCGCTCTCAAGGGTAAAAGATTGACTATTCTTCTGGGGCATCATCTGCTGAGTAAGAGACGAGGGTAACACGCAAGTCCCTAATAAAAAAATAATAAGTATTAATGAAATCGTTCGAGGTTTAGCGAGTTGTATTATTTTTGGTAATTTTAATAATAATTTTAAATTCATTTTAATACAACCCCTAACCATAATTTATATCTTTATGAGTTAATAATGTTTTCTCTTTCTCAACTGGTATAAAAACTCAAAATGAGCATTCTGTATTTTGGGTATATATATGACTATTAGCTAAAACTACTAACTTTACGAACCGCTCAAGACGAGAAATCGACACCCAAAATCGTCATAAAGCATTTAAACTATAAGCGCATTAGTACATCATAAAATATATGATAGGGGATATAATATGAAGAATCGAGCAGAAGAAAAGATAGCCATAGGCAGATTAGGTGTCGTTTTCGTAGTCTGCATCACAATGGTGATGACCTCTTCGATAACGGCCATAGGGACTTTTTCGAAGTCAGAAATTCAAGGACTAGATTCTTTTCACCAAATGAACTATTTGATCGACTTTAAAGAACCAACAGCACAAGTGATGAGTTGCAGCAGCGGCTCCTATGCGACCCTCTCCATGCCCGGGTGTGTAAGTATGGGCGGACAGGTAGGCGACCCACAGATACCTGTGAAGGTGATGCAGCTTCTTCTTCCGCCAAAGAAAGCAATCTCCAGCATTGAGGTCACCGGCACACCAGTCACGGTCTTGCCTGAGATCAATTTGCTCGATACACCAATTTTCCCACAGCAACAACCAATCCCATTTGGTAGCTCCCAACCCCAAAATTTCATCATTAATATGACCAAATATTCTTCAGACGCCTTCTATCCAGCAACGACATATTCCGATTATACCGTGGGGTATTCCCATGGGTATGCGATTCTTTCGCTTAACCTGCACCCGATGCAGTATAACCCAACAGAGGGCACTTTGATCTACTACCCAGAAATGAGCATTACCATCAACCTCAAGGATGACACCCAGGTAAATCGTCTATACAGAAACAATCCTGATGATATGTCATATGTCCAAACCCTTGTGTCAAACCCTGATGTAGCGCTCTACTATCCACAAGCTAATTTACCTGTGGCCGACTATCCAGGAGGACTCTGTGACCCAAGCGACCATTATGATTATGTGATCGTCACGACAACAGAAAACGGTCTTGACCATTGGGATATTGGTGGTACGCTTGTCTATAATTGGAACGACCTCATGGCGGAACATGAGAGTGAGGGGTTAAAATGCACAGAAGTCACCGTTCAAGACATCAATGCATGTACTGATTACTGGAACACATCCTATGGTAATTTGTTTAATGACACCCAAGCACATGTCCGAGAGTTCTGCAGGGATGCCTATTCAGATTGGGGAACAACATATGTTCTCTTCGCGGGTGATGCTGATTCCCATGCACTTCCTCCACGGTTAATGGATTCAGGTGCAGAATACGGTGTTGACGCTGATCTCTACTGGAGCAATCTCGACAACAGTTTCAACGCGAACCACAACTCTCAGTGGGGTGAAGAGGGAGACAGTGGGTTTGATTTATATTCCGAGTTAGCGATTGGGCGTCTCACCTGCGAAAGACCACAGGATGTCTCGAATTGGCTCACGAAATCCTTTTACTATGCGAGCAGTTCAGATTCTGATTACCTCGACAACGCCGCATTTTATGGAGGGGACACCACCTGGCAATGTCAGGGCGATGATTTCATGGACTACAGTGCGGTAAAAGGGACGAGCGATTGGCTCGGCCCAAACCCGGACTATTATGGTCCATTCCCGAGCTGGGTCCCCTTCCAATTTGGGTTTGAAACCTGGAATTTGACAAACCCAGGCAATATGTACGATCTTACACAGAAATGGACGATGGCACCCTCGCCGAATCCAGGCTGGCAAGGAAATGGTGTCGTAGGGCTCAGAAACGCGATCAATGACGATCTTGTGACCTTCATCAGTGGCATTGCCCATGCGAACAACCAGATGTCCTTAGATGTTGATGCTTCCCAATGGGAGAGCCAGTATCATAACACCAGGCCGTTTTTCATTCATGATTATGGATGTCATTGCGGAGATTTCGATGAAGGTAACGGGATCCTTGATACCATGCTCTTCTGGTCTGACACCAAGCTCTCCTTTGGCTGTGTCTACAACACCGGGTATGGCTGGGGGGATTTCTATTCCACGAATTCAAGCAGCGCCTTCCAAGCAAAGGAATTCTGGGGATGGTTCCTTGATACCGCGAACAACTCCGGGGACCTTAGCCATTGGCAGTTCGGGGTAGCACAGGCGTGGTCCAAGGACCAAATGGCCCCGATGATTGACTGGTCCGGCGGGTCATGGCGAGAGACGATTCAGTGTTGCCTCCTGTTTGGTGATCCTGCACAAATGTTCAAGACTCCCCACCCAAGTGACGCACCAGAACAACCCAGCAAACCAGTGGGGAAAACCATGGTGTGCTGGAACAGAATGTATAACTACACCAGTAGCACCACGGATCCCAATGGAGATCAGATCTACTACCTGTTCAACTGGGATGACGGTACTACGAGCGGGTGGCTCGGACCCTATAACTCAGGGCAAACAGTGACCGGGTCACACATGTGGACGACGTTAGGGAACTTCAGTGTGACGGTCAGAGCACGTGATGTATGGGGTGCGGGGAGCATGCCGTCGGACTCCTTACAGGTGTGGGTGAGGGATGACACAGAGCCGTCTGCACCAACTATCCAAGGCCCAACCCAGACAAAACCACATGGGACGTACACCTACATCGTCAACGCAACGAGTGAATTTGACCACGATCTTCTTTATGAAATCGATTGGGGCGATGGTCATGGCTCCTCAGGTCTGGGGCCGTATCATTCCGGTGAAGCAGTGAATTTCACGCATACCTGGACGAAAAAGGGGACCTACGTGATCAAGGCGCGAGCCACGGACGTGTTAGGGATGCAAGGTGACTGGTCGACCCTGCAAGTGGTAGCACCGCTACCCGGGGGATATCAGTTCTCCTTTGACGCATTCCTTCAGCATCTCTTCGAGAGGTTCCCCCACTTGTTCCCGATCCTGCGGCACCTCATGGGGTACTAAACCACCCCATCTCTCTCATTTTTTTTTATTCCTTTTTTAGTGAGTTTTTTAATAATTATGGAATAGACTGATAGTAGAATTAGCGATACTCTTAAAAAATAACACATGACAAACCCAATATCTTGGTAATCATGTTGTTTCCTATATGCGGGAGATACAGCAACATTAAAATTTTACATCGATACTTATTTCCAGTCGTTCCATGATGTCTTCTGTAAGGAATGTATTTACTTCTATGTCAACAACTCAACAAGTACTTCGTCAAACAAAGTAATTCTCTTCAAACTCATATTATCTCAAGAGAGTAGTTAAAGAGGTCTTTAAGATCTGCAAGTTATACATTAAAAAAGGAAATTCTAACATGATTACACACATCCTGAGCCTACTGGTCAAAATCAACCTCAATAAATCCTCAATCAACGGATGAACACAACAACGACACTGCAATACTTCGGTGATCGGCGGCCAAGGAAGATATCGGTATCCCCCAGAGAATTTTCTAAAAAACATTTCACTAAAAGAAGACCTAAAAATTAAAAAAAAAAGAATGATGGCGGGAAAGGCTTCCATCAGGATTTTACTTTTATGAAGACGAAAAAGATGGTGCCATTCCCTTGAATCATTACTGAGGGCCCCGTTGGTACCCACGCCTCAGCTTTGATGATGGTTGATCCAAACCCAAGGATGAATCCAGATTTTATGGTCACACTTGAATTTGCCGGTATAGTGAGATTCGTCCCTTCTGTTTTTTTACCGATAAATGCTCCGCCTTGTAATGTGATATTCCAATTTACGTTTGACACTGCGACATCACCTGTGTTATGAATTTCTGCACTCACCTTGAACAGCCCTCCTTTCAGATTCTTCAATTCGATATTGGGACCGGCATCAGTAATCTGAACAACTAACGGATTGGACCATTGACTTTCAGCGATGCCATCAAATGCCTTTAATTTAACGTTATACGTTCCGCCGAATTTCCAAGCGTGTTGTGACTGTACCACAGCGCCCGATGGGTACGGCCCGAGCCACCCGCTGTTGCTCCCGTCGCCCCAGTCAAACATGTATTGGATGGTATCTCCGTCGGAATCCGTTGTATTCCCCGTATAATTATATTGAACGTCTGTGGCTCCGTTTGTGGGGCCCGTTGGTGGAGCAGGTTTGTTAGGTGGATTATTATTGTTTGAGGATGGCGTTGCGCCGGTGGCATCATCAACATAATACGCAGTGAATGGATGTTGGTATGAATATGGTGCATCTGAGTACGCCAAATATCCTGTGGCATTGTATACCGCCGCAACGATCATAATGTTGTCGTTTTGAATGCTGCTAAAGTTATGGCCGTAGCCGTCGTTGTAGTTATGTCCGTCCCATGTTATTTCATCTGACCATGTACTGCTCGATTCTATGGAGATAGGTTCGTTGAATGCATAATCAAGAAACGCAAACGTATAGGGATGATGTTGGGCATCGTACCAGCCCATTGTCGAATTTATTTCGGTGACAAAAACTCGGATATGTCCACTATATTGCGTTGTGTCATTATTCTGCACTGAGACTTGTATGGACATCGTTGCGTCGCCCAGCCAATTAACATTAACGGTTGTATAGATGTCTGGTACGGCTCTATTACCGCATTGAGTAATGCTGGTGTTAAATTGACTCATTGTTTGTTGGACGTTATCGTTTACGCTTCCGCAATACACTTGGTATCCCCCATCAAAGAAGGTATCGGGAACGTAATATACACCTAATTCACCAGCTCGAGCTTCGGCATGTTTGTCATGACCGTAGGCTAATGAAACATAAAAGAAAGGATACCAGCCTGCGTAATAGATGTTCTTTAAGGCCGTATGGACATAGGGACAATGTGGGCAACTAGAGGTGGAAGCCCATTCTGTAAAAACGGTATGAGTAAAGTCTCTATTCCCTTGATTATTGCTACTCAGGGTTTTCATGTCAGTGTGTAGTGCACTAGCCCCAAACGCGGTACAAATTAAAATACCGACTATTAAGATTGGTAGGATTCTCTTCATATTATACCCCCATAGACTTATAGAACTTCGTTATATAAACATATTGCCAGAACGCATTCGAATTCAACGAATTCTATGTCGGTACAAGACGGTAAATGTCAATACAATCAAGATAAGCTGTAGTATATAAATAATGTTACAATTAAAATTATTCAAATGATGATTGTTACAATTAGAATTTATAATATTCTATAATAATTATATATTATTCCATGATTTCGACCCATTTCAATCATAAATTATAATAACCCCTCGCCCATGTTGTAGTAATAGGGGTATAATATGAAAGTACAAAAAGCTATAAAAAGGAGTATAACAGGCAAAGAAGGCATCGCTGTCATTTTGTGCATTCTTATGGTGATGACTGCGTTCACGACTGCGACCAACGCTTCTGTCAAGCAAGAATTGAGGACACCAACTCAAGCAACCGTCGACCATCTGAGTTACACATACGCTTTCCAAGAACCAACCATCATATCCACATCGGTGTGTAATTCTCTTTACTCGAAGATTGACATGGCAGGATGTATCGGATTGGGGAAACAAGCAGGAAATCCAACCATGCCTGTGAAATTTATCCAACTTCTTTTACCACCACTGACGACCGTTGATTCTATCACGGTGACAGGAAACCCTGTTCAACTCCAACTCAAAGGCATTGACTTGACAACACAGCCGATTTTCCCATATCAGAACGAAATTCCTCTGAACAGCCCGCTGCCACAAGAGATCGAAATCAACAAAGAAACATACGCTTCTACGAGCCTCTATCCATCTGAGACTTACGGGGATTACCATATCGGCTACTCTCATGGATATGCGATAATGGATTTCTCGCTTAACCCGGTACAGTACATACCAAAGGCGGGTCAACTCTTTTATTACCCGGAGCTGGCGGTAAAGATAAACCTTCGGTACACCGGCTACGAAAACCAGTTCTTCGCCAATAACCCTGAGGATGAAGTGTATGTAAAATCCCTGGTGAGCAATCCTGAGATTGCATCTCTCTATAATGGCTTACCAACCTTCCATTACGCCAGCGGTGGGCTCTGTGACTCCAGAGATCACTACGACTATGTGATCGTGACCTCAACGCGTAATGGGTTAGATCATTGGGATATCGGTGGTTCATTAACCTACAATTGGGATAGCCTCATCGCAGAGCATGCTGCCCAAGGGTTAACATCGACGGAAGTCCTCATTGAGGATATCAATGCCAATCCAACGTATTGGAATGATTCGTATTATCCGCTGTTCAATGACACCCCGGCACATCTGCGAGAATTCTGCAAAGACGCCTATCAAAATTGGGGAACACGATACGTGCTCATTGCTGGTGACAACGGTCCTCTTCCTGCACGTTTAATGGATTCGGGCGGGGAATACGGTGTTGATGCTGATATCTATTTCAGTAATCTGGATAAGAATTTCAACGCTAACCATAACTCTCATTGGGGTGAAGAAAATGATCTGGGATTTGATCCATACGCTGAACTCTATGTCGGGAGGGTTGTCTGTGAAAAACCGCAGGATGTATCGAATTGGTTAACTAAAAGCTTCTTCTATGCAGACAGCGCTGATAGTGATTATTTGGACAATGCGGCGTTTTATGGTGGAGATATGGGATGGGACTGTCAGGGAGACGATTTCGTCGACTTTAGTGCCGTGAAAACCACGACCAACTGGCTCGGGCCTCATCCAGGAGACCACGGCGCGTACCCCGACTGGCTTGGAATGCAATACGGGTTTGAAACCTGGAATTTGACGAACCCAGGGAACATGTTTGATCTCTCCTGCAAATGGTCTGCAACATCACCAAATCCTGGCTGGCAAGGCGGAACTGAAAGTGGAGCAATCGCTGGTCTAAGAGATGCGATTAACAATGATCAGGTGACACTTCTCAGCGTAATGGCCCATGCGAATCCGCATTATTCAGCTGATGTCCTAGACACTGACTGGTCGTCGAAGTACCATAACACACAGCCCTTCTTTATCTTCGACATGGGATGCCATTGCGGTGATTTCGACGACAGCAACGGTGTCCTCGATGTCATGCTCTTTAATTCTGATACGAGCCTCGCTTTTGCATGCATGTATAATACTGGCTATGGCTGGGGTGGTTTTGAGGATACGAACACCTCGAGCTGCCTGCACATGAAATGTTTCTGGGACTATTTCTTTGATGTGACAAACAATTCCTTAAGCCTCAGTGAATGGCAATTTGGAAAGGGACAAGCTTTTGCGAAAGACGAGATGGCTCCTACCCTGAACTGGACCTACAGCTCTGCGCCTGGTAGCTGGCGAGAGACGATTCAGTGTTGTCTGTTCTTTGGTGATCCTGCGCAAATGCTCAAGACACCACATCCAAGTGATGCACCAGAGCAACCCAACAAACCAGTGGGGAAAACCATGGTCTGCTGGAATCGAATCTATAATTACACCAGTAGCGCCACGGATCCCAATGGAGATCAGATCTACTACCTGTTCGACTGGGGCGACGGCACAAACAGTGGGTGGCTCGGGCCCTACAACTCAGGGCAAACGGTGACAGCGTCTCAAATTTGGACGATCTTAGGGAACTTCAGTGTGACGGTCAGAGCACGGGATGTGTGGGGCGCGGGGAGCATGCCGTCGGACTCATTACAGGTGTGGGTCAGGGATGACAGCGAACCGTCTGCACCAACGATCCAAGGTCCAACTCAGATAAAACCACATGTGTCGTACACCTTCATTCTCAACGCAACAAGTGAGTTTGGTCATGATTTGTTGTATGACATCGACTGGGGCGATGGCCATGGCTCCTCAGGTCTGGGGCCGTATCATTCCGGTGAAGCAGTGAATTTCACGCATACCTGGACGAAAAAGGGGACCTACGTGATCAAGGCACGGGCCACGGACACGTTAGGAATGGTAAGTGACTGGTCGACCATGCAAGTGGTGGCACCGCTGTCAGCGACATACCAGGGCACCTTTGATGCATTCCTTCAGCATCTCTTCGAGAGGTTCCCCCATTTGTTCCCGATCCTACGGCACCTCATCGGATACTAGCACCTCCCCCCTTCTTTTTCTTTTTCTAACTTTTTTTAAAACTTTATAAAAAAATTGATAGGAAAATAGCATATAATATTGTACGTATCATTGACTTCGGATAAAATTTCCATAAAAACGCTAATCGTTATTCACACTATAAATGTCATTTATATGAAGTTTTATATACTACTTCCTTCTCTATATTTTTGTTTTTAAATTAAGAGGCAGAAAAATATGATGAAGAAGAGCTTGGGTATTGTTGTATGTTTATTGATGATAGGTAGTTCATTCGTAAGTCTTAGTGCTATAAAAGGAGATACACAAGGGGCAAGCAGTCACGAAGGTACCATAACTGTAGCTATCCCTGTTGGTCAGTATCAGATAAAAAAAATAGGACAAAGTCACGAGATAACGATTGAAGGGTACGGTCGTTTACTTATACCGGGAAAACCCAACCTCCCTTCAAAGATTTTTTCAATAGCAATACCACCAGGTGCCATGGTTTTAGATGTTCAATTTGGAACAACCAATAGCGTCATACTGCCTGGAACATATACGATCGCGCCCAGCGTGCTTCCGCGGGTGATTGGGGAGGAAAACCCTACTCTCTCTAACCGCGATCAGCAACAGTATGAGCAAAATTATCAATCCACTTATGGACAAAACACTCCCTACCCCTCCTCAATCGGCGAGGTTATTGGCACCGGTGGCTACCGGAAATATAACCTTGTTGACGTACGAGTCACCCCATTCGTTTATTACCCACTCTCCGGTAGTCTAACCTATTATCCGGATATTACTGTCACAGTCCGATACACGTATCCACAAGGATTTTCCTCTACAGATGTCATGAGTGATTCGCTTCCAAAAACAGAACAAATCGCTAAAGAAACAATTGTAAACTACGACCAAGCCAAAAACTGGTACCCAAGCGGTCTAACAGGGCGGGAGCAGTATGATTATGTTATCATAACAACGAACTCGTTGACTTCCTCCGTGACGCAACTTGCTGACTGGGAGACATCGAAAGGTAGGAGCGTCACCGTGGTGACCACCGATTGGATAAGCAGCAACTACGAAGGCTATGATCTTGCTGCTAAGATAAGAGAATTCCTACGAGACAAATATCCATCGAGCGCCTGGGGCATCCAAGATGTCTGTATCATCGGCAGCCACATCGATGTTCCGATGCGGCACACCGCTCAGGATATCGGGTATGGCCAACCAGAGACCGATTATTATTATGCAGAACTCTCACTCCCTGACAATCAGTCCTGGGATGCGAATGGTAACCATCAGTACGGAGAAAATTCTGATCCCATTGACTTTGAGGCGGAAATAAACGTCGGCCGGATTCCATGGAGTGACCCTGCTATTGTGCAAAGCATCTGTGAAAAATCCGTTGCTTACGAGCAGAACAGCGAGGATTCATTTAAGAAAAATATTCTCCTTCTCGGAGCATATTTCTGGTCTGATACCGATAACGCAGTGCTCATGGAAGCCAAAGTCAACCAAGAGTGGATGACGGATTGGACGATGACACGGATGTACGAGGATGCACAATCATCGTATCCCTGTGATTACGATCTGAATTATAATAACGTGAAATCAGTGTGGTCCACGGGCACCTATGCGTTCGTAGACTGGGCAGGCCATGGATCACCCGACGCGGCATACGAATTATACCCTGAACAGCCTTTTGCCGACGAAACAACCTGCACCTATCTCAACGATGAGTACCCATCGATTATTTTTGCAGATTCCTGCAGCAACTCCGATACCGACTATTTGAATATCGGTCAGGCGATGATGAAGCAAGGCGGTGTTGGTTTCCTTGGGTCGAACAAGGTTGCCTTAGGTTGTCCTGGTTGGAATAATCCTATGTCCGGGTCGAGCCAATCACTCGATTACTTTTTCACCACTTGTTGCACCTCTGGTAATTACACTCAGGGTCAAGCTCATCAATGGGCACTGCGGCAAATGTACGTTAACAACCTCTGGGATTATACAAGATACGAAATGTTTGAGTGGGGGTCTCTCTGGGGCAACCCCGATCTCACCATGGCTCCGGTCTCGACAAGTAATCCTCCCACGCAGCCCAGCAAACCACTGGGAAAAACCACGATATGCTGGAATCGCATGTATAATTATACCAGCAGCACTACCGATCCAGACGGGGATCAAATCTACTATATGTTCTACTGGGGCGACGGGAGCAACAGCGGGTGGCTCGGGCCCTATAATTCTGGGGCGACAGGAACAGGATCTCATACCTGGAAAGCACTCGGGAATTACACGGTGCAAGTAAAGGCACGGGATGTCTGGGGCTCGGGGAGCATCGCGTCGGAACCCTTGTTCGTATCAGTTCTGAATGATACACCACCGTTTGCACCAACGATCCAAGGCCCAACCCAGACAAAACCACATGTGACGTACACCTATATCATCAACGCAACGAGTGAATTTGACCACGATCTTCTTTATGAAATCGATTGGGGCGATGGTCATGGCTCGTCAGGCCTGGGACCGTATCATTCAGGTGAAGCAGTGAATTTCACGCACACCTGGACGAAAAAGGGGACCTACGTGATCAAGGCGCGAGCCACGGACACGTTCGGAATGCAGAGTGACTGGTCGACCCTGCAAGTGGTGGCACCGCTACCTGGGGGATATCAGTTCTCCTTTGACGCATTCCTTCAGCATCTCTTCGAGAGGTTCCCCCACTTGTTCCCGATCCTGCGGCACCTCATGGGATATTAATCCCCTCACCGTCTCTTTTTCCCTCTTTTTTTTCTTATAGTTGCGACTGGGAATACTGCGTGGTCTGAAGCGACAGCGTAAGACCCGCAGATGAAAAGTCGCATCTCTTTTTACTCCAGCTAAACCATACTCTGTTTTGTCGCGTGCGGCGGGCATTCGCCCGCCCTTCACAGAC
>DATKKD010000116.1:0-1307 GCA_035543435.1 Thermoplasmatota archaeon | reverse complement strand
GTTAAATCATCAAAGACGCTTGCGTTGAAGGTGTAGGAATCGCCGGTCTCACCAGAACCAGGGGAATGATTATTGACCTGAGGGGGTTTTGTATCAACGGTGCAGTTAATGTAAAAGGCTTGTGGAACATAGGCAGGGCAGGAAAAGGTGTAACTGCCGCTAGTTCTCATATTCGCGACCTGAACACCTGCACTATCCATGAGGAGTACCTTGTCATATTCACTGCTATTTATATTCGATTTACTCCAGGCCATCGTGACCGTAGTAGGATTTGATCCACTGCTCGGCATCCATTGCACGGTCAGATTCCAGACCTTATGAACGCCTGGATAATGGCGGTAATCCTTCCATAAAACATCGTAAGGGGTAGGAAGATTATCATTCAACCATGTACGAATATAAGGCGGTATGGGCGCTGGTGGTTTTGCCACATCATAAGAATCAGCGGGTGGACCGTCATTCGCATCTGGTGCTTCACCAAACATGACGTAATCGTTTTTTCCCCCTGTTTCGCTAAAGTTCATTCGCACATCCCAGGTGATACCCCGGTCATCCAGAGGCACGGGATGGGTATAAGGAGTATTTGTCGTTCCTTGTGTTTGCTGTGGCGTTCCAACAATGCTAATAAGACAGAGCATGACGGCCGCGAACGCCATACTTAGGGTGATTGCAGACACTAGCCTTTTGTTGAATCTTGTCGTTCTTTTTTCATTTTTTTCCATAGCCTTTCCCCCACGGGTAGTATGAGACCATCGGATGTTAGAACCATGGTCTTATTCCTTTTATACGAGTTAGTAAATGAGTTGGTTTTGTTATTTGAACCAGCCCTCCATTCGTAAGACCTGCACTAAGGTCATCCTAGGATACTCGCCTTTCAAGAATCGAATGACGAGCTGGATCAACACGATAAGGTTATTGAAATGATAGGATGAGGTTAGCGGCATCGTGACGGAAAGCGCAGAGGACCAGTTGCTTTCTGCGCCATAGGTGTCCTTAGCTTTCACCTTGATACTGTAACTTCCCTTTTTCGTCCAGGTGTGTGACGCGTTCGCTATGACCCCAGAATCATAGGGACCGACCCAAGGACTCATAGTGTCGTCTCCCCAGTCGAACTGATACCATAGTGAATCATTCTCAGCGTCCGTGGTGACAGCTGTGTAGGTGTAGGTTTTCTTCACCTTCCCTTTGGTCTCCCCGTTTGGTTTCTCTGGGGTGAACGGAGGGACATTCATGAACGTGAAATTCGCGATCACCGATTTATTCCCGTTCATCGTAATCGTCGCCGGATTCGTACTGCCGGTAAGGTC
>DATKKD010000115.1:0-4568 GCA_035543435.1 Thermoplasmatota archaeon | reverse complement strand
ACCCGCCGCATGATCTTCCCGCTGCGGGTCTTGGGGACGTCGGAGACGAACCAGATTTCGTCTGGCCGCGCGAGCTTCCCCATCTCCTTGGCCACGTGCTCACGCAGATCCTTCTTGAGAGTCTCGGTAGGCTCGATGCCTTTCTTGAGCACGACATACGCGGTGATGGACTCCCCTTTCTCCTCATGGGGTTTCCCAATGACCGCTGCCTCAGCGACCATAGGATGGCTGACGAGCGCTGACTCGACCTCGGAGTTCCCAATACGATGACCAGAGATCTTGAGCACATCATCAGCGCGCCCCTGAATCCAGAAATACCCGTCGTTGTCCTTCCGAGTGACATCACCGGCGAGGTACACCCCCTTGTATTTCCCCCAGTAGGTCTCCCTGTACCGCTCCGGGTTCTTGTAGATGCCCCGCAGCATCCCGGGCCAGGGGTTCAGGATCACGAGGTTGCCGCCAGCGTTCACAATGGGTTTCCCTTCCTCGTTGTAGACGTCCGTGGCCATCCCCGGTAGTGCATGGGTCGCCGACCCTGGCTTCAAGGGCGTGATCGGCAGTGGTGAGATGATGAAATGACCCGTCTCGGTCTGCCACCAGGTGTCCATGATCTGGCAGCGTTCACCGCCGATGTGTTTGTAGTACCAAATCCAGGCCTCGGGGTTGATCGGCTCCCCGACTGACCCGAGCAGACGCAGGCTTTTCAGGTTGTGTTTCTTCACCCAGTCTTCCCCGTGTCGCATGAACAGACGCACACTGGTCGGCGAGGTGTAGAAGACGTTCACACCGAACCGCTCGATGATGTCCCACCAGCGGTCAGGCTGTGGCCAGTCAGGCGCGCCTTCATAGATAACCGAGGTTGCCCCGAGGATGAGCGGAGCGTACGCGATGTAGGAGTGCCCAGTCACCCAGCCGATGTCGGCTGCGCACCAGTACACGTCCTCGTCTTTAATGTCAAACACCCATTTCAGGGTCTGCGCGATGCCGACCGCGTACCCCGCATGGGCATGGATGATCCCTTTCGGCTTCCCGGTGGTCCCGGAGGTGTAGAGGAAGTAGAGTGGGTCGTTTGCGTCAAGCTGCTCTGTCTCACAATCGCTGGACGCGTTCTTCGTGATCTCGTGCCACCAGTAGTCTCGTTTTTCGTTCCAGTTCACGGCGTCGCCGGTGCGCTTGTACACGATCACGTGCTTCACCGTCGGTGATTCCTTCACGGCGTCATCGGTCTGGTTTTTGAGCGGTACTTTCTTGCCGCGTCGCCAGAAGCTGTCACAGGTGATGACCGCGGTCGCCTCACAGTCGTTCATCCGGTCCCGGAACGCTGACGCGCTGAACCCAGAGAAGACCACGGAGTGGATCGCGCCGATTTTGGCGCAGGCAAGCATCGCGATGGGTAGCTCGGGTATCATGGGGAGGTAGATGCCGACGCGGTCTCCTTTCTTGATGCCCATGGTGCGCAGGGCGTTGGCGAGCTTGTTGACCTCGATGGAAAGGTCGTTGTAGGTGAGTTTCCTGATGTCCCCTGGTTCTCCTTCGAAGATGTAGGCGACCTTGTTCTTGCGCCAGGTCTTGACGTGCTTGTCGATTGCGTCGTGCACGATGTTGTACTTCGCGTCAACGAACCATTTCACCCAGGGCGCGCTCCATTCCACGGTTTTTTTCGGTGGCGTGTAGAATTCAACGAGCTCCTTTGCGATTTCGCCCCAGAACCATTCCCAGTTACCTGCCTTCTTGTAAAGCTCTTCAGCGGTTTTGATGTTATGCTTGTCCATCCACTGCTTCACGTTCGAGTTGTTCACTAGATCCTTCGAAGGTTTGAACACTCGTTTTTCATCCATTAGCACGGAGATGTTTTCGCCGGTCATATTCTAACCTCGTCTTGTTTCTTTTTTATCAAATGGTCACGGAGGTGAACCAAAGGTCATGATGTATGATGGTTGAAAAGACCTAGGTGTTTCATCGGTCCCCCCAAGCCAGGTTCCCTTCCGAGAACAGGGAGTGCCGCAACAGAGTTGCAGTATATGAAGTTTTTCATTTTTTATTTTTGAGGACACGTGGTTCCTCCTGAGAAAGCCCCAGTGTTTTTCTCACGAGAGGCGCGAAATCGAACTCTTTGATGAGTACCATATGGCCGAAGCGGTAGGTGCTGATGAAGGGTGGGATGGAGAACAAGTCGTTTTCTTTGAGGTATCTGATTTTGTTCATCTCGTCTGCCTTATATTCTTGGTAGGTTGGGTACGCGGAGAGGAGGACTGCTTCGAATTTTCTACTCGCGAAAAAGATGGTGTACGGGGAGTCAAGAGCGGTGATGTCCGCGGCGCTGGGTGCCTTATTAGGATTGAAGCTGATGTGGTAGAAGGTGAGGATGTCCAAGCCAAGTTTCTGCAGGTCGGGGAGGGTAAGGAGCTGCAGTAGGTCGGTGTCAACAAACTGGTTTTTCATGCGGGCGACCGTATGGCGTGAAAGTCCTATGTGGTCTCCGATCTGTTGGGTCGTCGCGGCAGGGTGTTCGACGAGGGCGCTGTACACGTTTTTTTCTCTGGTGGTGAACTCCACGGGAGTGACATTGCCGAAGAGATCTGTTGCTCCTGTTGGTTTCTTGCGGTCGTCTTCGATTGTGAAGAGCTGTTTAAGGACGGGTGCGAAATCGAAGAACCGGTGGATATGGCTGGTTTCGAAGGGGAAGATGACCTCGTGTGGGTATTCTTTTTCGAGCAGGCCGAGTCTGCCGAAGGTTTCGGTGCGTATCTCGTTGATGCGCCCGATGTTGGTGTAGTTCTGGGAGAGGCTCATGGAGAATCCTTTTTCTTCTTCTCCGACGGAGAAGAATATTTCGTCGAAGACCTCGATGGTTTTTTTGGTGGTCTCGACGCGCTCTCGCAAGGGAATGACCGGGTTGAACTGCATGTAAATCACCGCAAGCAGTTCGCATCCGAGCCTATTGACAAGGGGGATCATGAGGGTGCGGTAGTAGCCGTTGTCTGCGAGGCGTCGTTTGATGGAGGTGAGGGTTGAGAGCTTCACGTCGATGATGTCGGCAAGGTCGCTATCAGTGATGGTGGGGTATCGTGTGATGCCGTACAGGACTTTTTTTTCATTTCTGGTGAGCGTCTCGTTGTTCACATGTCCGGAATGAACCAACCCATTATATAATTTTCTCATATTCACCATATTATTATTGTATTTTAGTAAAAAGTTCAAAATAAATAAAAAAATAAGCAAAATTACTATAAATTATCCTAATAATTGTCTTTGTGATGAAATCGAAACAAAAGATTTATTAAAGCATCCGGCATTCCTCGCTGTACTATCTGGAGCGAGATGATGAATTATGGGAAAAACGCTGACTGAAAAGATACTCGCGAATCACATCGTACAAGGCACGCCCCAAAAAGGAAACGAAGTCGGCATCAAAATCGACCAAACCCTTACCCAAGACGCAACCGGCACCATGGCCTACCTGCAATTCGAAGCCATGAGCGTCCCCAAGGTCAAAACCGAGCTTTCCGTGAGTTATGTAGACCACAACACCGTGCAGATCGGCTTCGAGAACGCAGACGACCACAAGTACCTTCAATCCATCGCTGCGAAATATGGCATCGTCTATTCACGTGCAGGTAACGGCATCTGCCATCAAGTACACCTCGAACGCTTCGGAAAACCAGGGAAAACCCTTCTCGGCTCAGACTCACACACACCAACCGGCGGTGGTATCGGCATGATCGCTATCGGCGCTGGTGGCCTCGACGTCGCGGTCGCCATGGCAGGTGGCCCCTTCTACCTCACCTACCCGAAAATCATCAAGATCAACCTCACCGGAGCACTGCGCCCCTGGGTCTCTGCAAAGGACATCATCCTCAAGGTCCTAGAGATCTTCTCGACCAAGGGCAACGTCAGCTGCGTCTTCGAGTACGCAGGCGACGGCGTCAAGACCCTCTCAGTCCCTGACCGAGCGACCATCACGAACATGGGCGCGGAATGTGGCGTCACCACCTCCGTGTTCCCCAGCGATGAAATCACCAAACAATTCCTCAAGGCGCAAGGACGGGAAAAGGACTGGGTCGAACTCAAAGCAGACCCCGACGCGGTCTACGACCGGGAGGTCACCGTTAACCTCTCCGACCTCGAGCCACTCGCCGCACTCCCGCACAGCCCGGGCAACATCAAAAAAATCCGAGACATCCAAGGTGCTGACGTTGACCAGGTTTGCCTGGGGAGCTGCACCAACTCCTCCTACACCGACCTCATGACGGTCGCGTCTATTCTCAAGGATAAAAAAGTCAATCCGAACGTGAGCTTCGTTGTCGCCCCCGGATCCAAACAGGTTCTGGAGAACATCACGAAGGATGGGGGCCTTTTCAACCTCATCAGCGCAGGCGCCCGCATCGCAGAGGCAGCCTGTGGGTTCTGTATCGGCAACAGCCAATCGCCAAAGACTGGCGCGACCTCGCTACGCACCAGCAACCGCAACTTCCTCGGACGATCCGGCACCAAGGACGCGAACGTGTACTTGGTAAGCCCAGAAACCGCAGCCGCCGCGGTGATCACCGGCAAGATCACGGACCCAC
>DATKKD010000114.1:0-3718 GCA_035543435.1 Thermoplasmatota archaeon | reverse complement strand
AGGTTGGCAGGGTTATTTTGCTTCAATTATATCCCTTATCATTTTGTCGTTCTGCCACTTCCCCCTCTCAAACCATATCAAAAAAACATAGGGAATGAGCGAAGTGGAGGAAAACAGAATGAAAGAGAAAATCGTAGGAATCGGTATTTGCATGCTGATGATGGTCGCTGTGGTTCTCCCCGCGGCAGAAGCCATGAACAAAAGGGAATCACTCACGGCGAAGCCAACCATGGACTTTGTCCCTGGGGAGTTCCTTGTCAAACTCGCCAAGGATACAACATTTTTACAAGCCCCGCTCATGGCGTTGAACGAACAACATGGGGTATATTCCTTTGAGAAGGTGTTCCCTCATGCGGAGGGTACGATCCTTGATAATACCTACCTTCTTCATGTGCCTACAGGATCCGATATCATTTCAATAGTACAGGATTATTCGTCATGTCCTGACGTCGTATATGCGGAGCCTAATGCAATAGGCAGCCCTTGTGGTATCCCTAATGATGCGAATTTTAGTAACCAGTGGCATTTGAATAATGTAGGGCAGGTGTTTTTACAGTATAATGGTGCTAATTTTTCTGGCAAACCTGATGCTGATATCGATGCGCCAGAGGCATGGGATATTGAAACTGGAAGCCCGAACATCGTGATTGCCATTGTTGACTCTGGGATTGATTATACTCACCCGGACCTCGCGGATAACGTCTGGACTAACACTAAAGAGATCCCTGGGAACGGCATTGATGATGACCACAACGGATACATCGATGATGTGCGCGGATGGGATTTCGCCTTCAATGATAGCAATATCACCGATGGTCATGGTCATGGGACCATGTGTGCTGGCGTTGCTGATGCGATTGGAGATAATGGTCTGTATGGCGCAGGGGTCTGCTGGCATTGCAAGATCATGCCTGTACGAGTTGCAGATGCCTCTTGGGGTAGCACTGTTTACAATTGTGCACGAGGTATCGTATACGCCGCTGATAATGGTGCTAATGTCATTAGTATGAGTTTTGCTTGGGACAACCTTTCTACATTAAAAGCCGCGATAGATCACGCTTACAGTAAAGGGGTCTTTCTCTGTGCTGCCGCAGGGAACAGTAATAGCCAGAAAATATGGTATCCTGCGGGTTATAACAATGTGGTCGCGTGTGCAGCAACAACCCAGAATGATACTCGAGTTACACCACAGGATTGGCCGCATGGATGGGGAAGCGAATACGGTGATTGGGTGGATATCGCTGCACCAGGTAATATCATCTTCACGACACTGCCCACTTACCCTTGTTATTTTACTGAACACTCGGGATTTCTAGAAAACTTTGACTGGGGGTGTGGGACATCATTTTCATCTCCTCAGGTTGCCGGTGTCGCTGCCCTGCTGTTGTCAAAAGCCCCGTCATTAACACCTGCTCAGATAAAAACACTTCTCTGTAAAAATGTCGATCCATATTACTCCTCAGAATATATAGGGACTGGTAGACTCAATGCGCAGAAAGCACTTACGGCATTAGTTCCAAACCCGCCTACCATCACGGGTCCAACGAAAGCTAAAATAAAGGTTGCTACCGCCTATAATTTCACGACAACAACCTCTGACGAAAATAACGTCTCCTACTATATCGACTGGGGTGATGGAACAAACAGCAGCTGGCTTGGCCCCTATCCATCAGGACACGTCATCACCCAATCACATACCTGGACCACGAAAGGAACCTACATCATTCAAGTCAAAGCAAAAGATATCATGGGTTTTGAAAGCGATTGGTCTACCTTAGCGATCTCTATGCCGCTTTCGTATGAACCACCAACCCACCCATTCCTAACATGGCTGTTCCAGCGATTCCCTAATGCGTTCCCGATCCTACGACACCTGCTGGGGTACTAAATCCCCACTTTTTTCTTATTTTTAATTTTTATACTAAAAAACCGTGTCAAAGCTTTCCCCCTCAAGGAGGATATGTTTTTAAAGGATAAGATTATAGTATGGGAAGAGTCTCATACAAACAAATCAAATGAGCCTTCTATTCCTCCGGGTCCAACTCCCCCAAACCTGACATTTCGATACTCATATATACTGTATCGAATATTAATTTCAAGGGATTCTTATGAAACACGATGAGAAATTCCGTGCCTTCATTCTTTTGATTTCCTTTCTCCTGATAGGCACCTCCTTTGCCCCCGTGTTACTTTCGAAAGACCTTTCTTCAACGAATGAACAGAGGGGACGGGCGATCAATGGACAGATCTTATTCTCCCCGCTCTACGGGACAACAACCTATCTCATCGATAGTACCGGTGCGGTCAATCATACCTGGTCAAGCAGCCACACACCGGGCGCGGACGCCTACTGGCTAGGAGACGGCACGATCATGCGGACAATACGCGTAGGGAGCCCCCCTGAGGGCGGCGCGGGTGGTGGCGTACAGAAGGTAGAATGGGACGGGACCATCGATTGGGATTTCCGCTACAACTCGAACGGAGACCTCAGCCACCATGACATCAAGGTACTGCCCAATGGGAACGTACTGATGATCGCCTGGGAGACAAAAACACGTGCGGAAGCGGTTGCTGCAGGACGAAATCCGAATACCATAACAGGGAATACGTTCATGCCAGATCATGTCATCGAAGTCCAACCCACCGGCCCTTCGAGCGGTAACATCGTGTGGGCGTGGCACGTCTGGGATCATCTCATCCAGGATTATAACGCATCGAAACAAAATTACGGCGTGGTCGGGGATCATCCCGAATTGGTCGACATCAATTTCGGTACGTTTTTTATGAGCAACAATGATTGGCTTCATACGAACTCCATCGATTACAACGAGAGTTTCGACCAGATCATCCTCAGTGTCCATAACTTCAATGAGGTCTGGGTCATCGACCACAGCACGACGACCCAGGAAGCCGCGGGCCACACCGGTGGGACCTATGGGCACGGGGGAGACCTCCTGTACCGCTGGGGGAACCCGCAGGCGTACGACCGGGGAACCTCAAGTGATCAAATGTTGTTCGGCCAACATGGCACCTCCTGGATAAAATCAGGGTGCCCTGGGGCGGGACACATCCTCATCTTCAACAACGGGTTAAACCGCCCTGGCGGACAATACTCCTCTGTCGATGAAATCGTTCCTCCGATAAACGCGGACGGCTCCTATAACCTTGAATCTGGGTCCGCCTATGGACCCGAGAACCTCACGTGGAGTTACGCAGCAACTCCACCCACGAGTTTCTATGACTATTATTGTTCTGGCGCGGATCGCTTGAAAGACGGGGATACCCTTATTTGTGACGGGGCCGCGGGAAGATTCTTCGAGGTCACCCAAGACAAAACCCTAGTCTGGCAGTGGACCAACCCCTATCCAAGCCCTAGCTTCAATGACGTGTTCAAAATTGACTACCTACCACCCGCACAGCAACCGCCGGTCTTTGGGACCCCAACCCCAGCGAACGGCTCCACCAACAAACCGCTGAGTCTCACCTGGAGCATCCCGATCAACGACCCGAATGACGATCAATTCTCCTGGACGATCCAGTGCAGCGACGGACAGACCAGCAGTGGAACGAATGCGACCAACGGGAACAAAACACTCACGCTCTCCGGTCTTTCCTATGCAACGACCTACAAGGTCTGGGTGAACGCCACCGACCCTGACGGCAGCGGCCTGTACACGAGGAGATGGTACACCTTCACCACAAAAGCGAATCAACCGCC
>DATKKD010000113.1:0-14128 GCA_035543435.1 Thermoplasmatota archaeon | reverse complement strand
TCATTGCGGAGAAGTAGCGTTCGGAAGAAAATTGCGGAGTACCTTTTTGACATCAGTCCAAGCGGGAGTTATACGTCGGAGATTGCCTACAACATCAAGACAACGCCGACGAACGTGATCGGGGCCATCCGAGGCATGAACGAGCGTTATCGGGACGACGAATCCCTCATCAGCCTCAGCCTCGTCGAACAAGTCGCAGGAGGGAGGCACCAAGACATCAAGCTGTACCGCCTCACCGAGTTCGGCAAGGAAATCATCCTCTCCCTGCGAGACTCAAAACGACGGTTTTAACCAGAGCTAAAACAAGGTTTTTTTGTACTCCTCAAACATGGTGGTGACCTGACTTTCCTCCACCTGGGCGATGTCACCGGACTCATATCGTACGACGAACCAGCGGCTAGGGCGAGGGTAGGTGTGCAGCACGATAGCCTTTCGCGCTGGCTGATTCGGGGAGTCCGGGTCCATCACCAACACCTCGACTCCCTTCCGGATTCCACGGTCTTCAAGCGTCGCTTCTCCCACTCCATCTTTGATAAGAAAAGTATGGAACATGAAGTATATAGAATTTTTTTCCTAATTTTTTTCACTGGCATCATGAAGCTTAAATATCATACCACGGATAACAGAAAACGTGAGGGATGTTATGAACACGCAGCGATTCCCTTATGCGCTCGCAGCCTTCCTGGGTGTCGTTGTTCTGACCGTTCCAGGCTCGCTTGCAAGCGCACATGCAGGGCTGGAGATCAAGAACGTATCGATGCAACTCAAGGAGACGCGCCCGCCTGTTGGCAACAAAGAGATCCACATCTATGACATCCTTGTTTCTGTCTACAATGATGACACGAGCCCCTCGGACATGATCAGTGTAGTCTTCCGAGATCCTGAACCGGGGTTGAACAGTACGATGCGCCTCGCACCTCTCAACGCGACGTTCGCTCCAGGGGAGACAAAAGTGTTCACCTTTACTGATTGGCCGACCACGCTGACCGGTACAATCTCGATTAATTTCAGCTTTGGTCCCAGCTCTCACAAGGAGAATCAAACACAAAAGAACACTGGTTTCTTCCTGTACACATTGACAATTCCCACCGCCAAAGCGACCTCCTCGACCCCAGGATTTGAGTTCCTTGCTTTTTTTGCTGCTCTCGCAGTCTTCCTCGCTTGGAGAAAGATGAAAAAATAGGGTAGATGCGTTTTCTCAAGCTGCAGAAGCGTTCTATGCGGTTACATCTCTGTTGCGGTAATCACTACGTGATCGACGAGCGATGCTTTCTGGTCGGCGAACGTGACCATATTCGCGGTCGGTGACATGGATTGTTCGGTGTATCCTTTCGGCATGTAACGCAGCCATCGTGTCTGGTTATAGAGCATGACATTTGTCTTATCATAGAAGCGCACATCAATCGTGATGTTGATCATTCTTCCCGCGATGTTGGTGAACAGCCAGCTGACTTTCGCCGAATCAACCTGGCCTGGTTTGGCAGCGGTCTTTTCGAGTGAGACGTTTGCGAATTTAACGACGGTTGATTCGAGAAACACGTTTTGACTTGAGACGTTGGACGTCGCACTATTTTTCTGTTGACACCCGCTGCAAGCGAGACACGCAAGAAGAACGAGTATCGCTACACCCATAACTTGTTGCTTCATAGGCATTCATCCCTCCTATTTGCTGAACCGAAGGAAGATATTATATATCATCATATATATGTTTCCATGAAAATATCAGAACGGCTGCAGGAGATGTGAACGAATGGCGGTGGCAGAAAAATCAGAGGTGATAAAGAACGTCCTTAAGACGTTGATTTCCATCTCAAGCAGGAAAACCGACCTTCCGTATGCCCTCATGACCATGGAGGATCTCATCAAGCGGCTTGAGCCACAATACGAATTCCTAAAACTAATCCAAATTAATGACGATGTGTACAACGAAGAGACGGCAAACCTCGTCAGCGTCATGTCCGATATCAACACCGTCCCACCCACGGAGATGGGGAAAGCCCTCCATGCGATCATCGAATCAATGAATCGATCGCTGGGTGAACGGGCAGGTCATTTTTTCATCAAAGAGATTCGAAATACCCTCAATGACGACTCTCTCTTCATGATGAAAACGATGGGAGTTGACCTCGGGATGATGCAGCTCGAAAGTGAGGTCATGCGACTCGAACGAGAGATAGCTGAACGAAAAAAATGACGAACCAACTCGCATGTTCATGTAATATTATTCTGAGGTAAAATATCATATATGATATGATGTACAACTGGGCTTTTTCGTTATGAAATAAAAATAAAACATTGCATCTTTCTGTTTTCAGAGAAGATTGGATGATTGCACTATAAATTTTTTATAGATGGAAAAACATATCCTAAAAATTTTGTACTGGGGACATTTCATGAAACTGAGAGGAAAAAATCTCACGTTCATTATTGTGATACTACTTGTAGGAACAAGCATCGGTGTCTCTGCGACGCGACAGGTATCGTTACAGAAACAGAAAGATTACGAACCAGGCGAGGTCGTGGTAGGGTTTCAGTCAACTGTTAATGTGAAGGACCTTACGAGTTTCCAAGACCATGCAGTGAAAGAAAAAATCATTGATTTAAATACAGCAGTGCTCACTGTTAACGAAGGTACCGAACAAGTATTCATCGAACATCTCACAGACCTGCCCTCCGTTCGTTATGCTGAGTACAATTGGCTCGTACACGCATCTCTGATTCCTAATGATCCGCGATGGAATCAACAATGGGGTCCGCAGAGAATCCACTGTGAGGAAGCCTGGGACTCGGGAACCGGCAACAGCTCGATAGTCATAGCTATCGTTGATACGGGCATTGATTACCATCATGAAGATATCGCATCCCATTACACGAGCGGTGGGTACGACTGGGTCAACAGCGACACAGACCCCATGGATGACAACAATCATGGTACCCATTGCGCCGGCATCGCAGCGGCAGTGATGAACAACGCGAAAGGCATCGCAGGAGTCGCACAGGTGAACCTCCTTGCCGAAAAGATCCTCAACAGCGACGGCCAGGGCACCGCAAGCCAGGTCGCGAACGGTATCACACATGCCGCCGATCATGGTGCAGATGTCATCAGTATGAGTTTCGGTGCCACCAGTTCCTCTGAGGTCATCGAGGATGCCTGCAGCTACGCCTACGCGACCAAGAATATGATCCTTGTCGCGGCATCAGGGAACGACGGCAAGGATCAGATGGAGTACCCCGCAGGATACGATACCGTAATTGCGGTGGGCGCCACTGATCAATCGGATCAGGTTTGCGACTTTAGCAACTATGGATCAAAACTCGAACTGGTCGCCCCTGGCTACCAGATTTTATCCACGGTACGCAACAACCAGTACGATTCCTACGACGGGACCTCCATGGCATGCCCGCACGTTTCAGGTGTCGCGGCACTCGCTCTATCCAAGCACCCTGGAGCCACCAATGTGTGGATCAGAGAGTTGCTTGACAATTCAGCGGAAGACCTAGGAGCACCTGGGAAGGATATCTACTTTGGCTTTGGCCTCGTGGATGCACGACTTATGAATGAATCAGATTTGACAGAGGTAGACCAATACGCCAACCAATATTACCAGAAGGATTCTGGGTGGCACGCCTGGAACGCTCACGGGATGGAATGCGATAACTACTGGCATCCCACCAGGAACGACTACATCTACTATTCATTCACCGTCCCCCAAGCAACCCCCGGCCCGGTGCTCATAGGAGCAGAGTTCAAGGCATCCAGTGTGCCTTGGAACCATGGGCCTGATATCGACGTGTACGACCCTATCCAAAGTGTCTGGACGAAGGTGCAACAAGGCATGGGAACGCCCTCGGAGCTCACCTGGAAATGGTACACCATCGCCAAAGAATATATAAGTGGTTCTAGTGTACTGAGATTCAGGATTCTCTGCGCAGCTGGATGCGACACCTGGCTCGACACCGTTGGCGTGAAGTACGCGCCATTGCCTCCAGCGGTGCCAGACCTAACCTGTAGTGGGTCACTTTCCTGGACGGACGTCAAACCAGGGTCCACCGTCTCTGGAAGTTTCAGTGTTGGTAATATCGGGGATCCTGGTTCCAAGCTTAATTGGCAGGTCCAGAGTTGGCCATCATGGGGGTCATGGACCTTTACACCATCCTCTGGACGTAACCTACCAAAGGACGGCACCACTAAGGTCATGGTTACCGTGGTGGCACCAGACCAGGAGAACCAGCCGTTTAATGGTGCCGTCAAGGTCGTGAACACTGACAACATCGCTGATTACGAGGTCATTCCGGTCAATCTTATCACGCCGTGCGTACAATCGAGTAAGCAACAAACCCAGCTGAGCTGCTTTTTCGATGATCAAAATTACTCTCCGTCCATCTCAGCCGTGTTCCTGCGGCTAGGACCTAATCAGAGATGCTCTGACACTCGGAGCCGGATGACCCTTAGAAAACACCCGCTGGTACAAACATCGAACGCACCATGATCGTCTAGGCACTATGGAAGATGTACAACGTTGGGATCTTCTTTTTCTTCCCGGTCCAGTACCCACAGACCCCACAGCGGTACTCCAAGGTGACCTCTCCTCCGTAAATCGTCGCGTTCTTCACCCGGTGCAACACGCCATTGCACACCGGGCAGTTGTACATGAGTCGGTCAGGATCGCCCTCACGCGTGTGGATCTCGACCTGGGCAAGACCGCTGCGTACCACAAGCACCCGCAGTCTGTGCTCACTGACATGCACGCGTTGCTTCTTCATCTGCAATTCCCTTTCTACCAGGTTCTTTAACACATGCTGTGATGTCACCGTGTGGTGGTTCTCGAGCACTTTTCTCACAGCATCAAGAATCTCCTCATCCGACGCGATATGGTACGCCATAACAAAAAGGAATCGATTTCCTTACTTAAACACTTTTACAGCTCGATTGTCCGTATCAGGTCTGTCCTCGTCACCATGCCCACGAGCCGCCCGTTCTCCAGGAGAGGCAGCGAACCGACGTTGAGTGCCGTCATGCATTTGGCTGCCTCAAGAATCGTTGAGTCAGGGGTGGACGAAATGACCGGTGATCTCATGATCTCCCGGACTGTGAGCTCATCCAACTGGTGTTTCTGCTTCCCCAGAGAAAAGGATTTTTTCAAGGACGCGAAAGCAAGCGCGATCTCAATATCGGAAAGCATACCCACGAGCTTGTTCTTGTCGACCACTGGCAGACGAGCGATTCCTTCGTTGATCATGACACGTCGGGCGTGAATGACTCTATCCTCAGGCGCGATCACATAAAGCTTCCTTTGCATAATGCTTGAAAGCGGCTCTCGACTTTTGACAAGCGGAAGCAAATCCGCCTTGGTGACCACTCCAATCAGCTTTTCTTTCTCAAGCACCGGAAGCATGGTGGGTCCAGGTTCACCGACGGATTTCAAGATGGTTTTCACTTGATCATCCGGGGACACGGTCATGACGTTTTTCTCGGTGACCGAGGAGGCGTGTAACCGTGACGCGGTCACGCTTTTCTTCCGAATCGATCCAAGCTTATAGGCTATGACGTTGTCAGTTACCAGGCCGAAGAAGCGTTTATTATCGACGACCGGGATTTTTGTGATCTGGTACTTTTGCATCAGGTCGAGTACGCGTTTCAGGCTTTCGTCCTTATCCACGCAGATTACCTTTGGCACCATAATGTCCCTTACTTTCATCCTTTCATCCCTCTCTTTCACTCATGATTCATTCATTCGTTCTTTAACCCTGCAATACAATCATCGCAGAGCAGGCGACCGTCGACAATCTTCAACGATGTCGATAACTCATCACAATCCTCACATTTCCCTGAGTATGTCTGACCAGGGAGGGAATCCTCCCGGCTTTCATTAATGGTAGCCCATTCCTGTTTGATTTCGGTGAGTGCAGGCATCATCTGGAAGACATCTTGTTTGGTGACGATCCCAACAAGCTGGTTCCCCTCGACAATCGGTAACTGTTCAAGGTGGTGCCGCTCCATGATGGTCCATGCTTCCTGCACAGGACGATACGGATCAATGACGACGACGGGGGTGTTCATGATGTCTTCCGCGGTCACTTCTGATGCGTTCTTTTTCTCACAGATCACCTGTTTGATAATGTCTTGTCCCGATATGATGCCCAAGGGGTGACCCTGTTCCGTCACATTCACGATCCCTACCCGTTTGTCCCTCATCAGACACGCGACTTCAAAGGCCGTGAGAAACGGTTCCGCAGTCACCGGATTTGCCTTCATCATCTCTTTCACAAAAACCTTTTTGGTCATGCACTTCCACCATTCTGTTGTCGTTTGAAAACTGCTATCCCAAACATTAAAACATTTGCACGTATTTTACCTTTTTGCTATGAGCAGTGTGTATGAGCGCGAGTTAAAAGGAATCCTGGAAGGGGATGATAAAACCCTTTCGCGGGTGACAAAAACCTGCTCAGCCCTGGAGAAGGAAAAATATTTTCTCATCCGCGAAAGACCCTTTGTCGTGGTCCGTGCCGCGGGGTCCCTGGGTGTTGATCTTGTTGCTCTGCGGGGCGATATCGCGTTTCTCATGGAGATAAAATCCAGTAACTCTGACACCCTCCATTTTAGCAGCGTGGACGGCAAGCTTCAGCGGCAGGCAGACAGAATGCGCGGCGAGTGTGAAAAAACAAAAACTTTGCCTGTCTACGGGTTTCGTCTTAAGGGCCATGGAGAGGACGCCTGGCGCCTCTTTACGATGGAGCTTCCCCAATTGGAAGGACGAGCTAGGATCCTTCATCTTCGTCTTCCGAAACTCGGGCGCAGTAAAAGCGGGAACTACATCATGCGCTGGAACGACGGTCTGCCCCTCGCCGATTTCATCGCGTATCTGTGTCGATAATTAATAGGGAAGTATCTTCAGTCATCACTTAGAAAAGACATTCCTTTAGTATGTTTTGGGATTGGCGATAGAAAAATACAAAATCTTTTTAGCTAGTTCTTCATTACCACATCCAGGTAGTACTATATGAAAAAATTACTTGTTGCGTATGACGGATCCGATGCATCGACCAAAGCGATTGATACGGCACTGCAGTGTTCGACACCTGATGATGAAATCATTCTTCTTACTGTGATTCCTGCCGCCCTCGTAGAGTCAACGTTTACTAACATGCTGCTTCCCACCATTGATCTCAGCACGGTCGTCGCACCTGGGACTTTCAAAGAGAAGGCCATGGAGAACCTGGGGAAGATCGCGAAATCCCTGGAGGGGAAGGTCAATAAAGTGGATGTCGTCGTGGAGGCGGGAGACCCTGCTGATGAGATTCTTTTGGTCGCCAAAAAATATGATTCTGACGTCATTTTGATTGGGTATAAAGGCTACGGGAAAGAAGGCCGGTTTTTACTCGGAAGCGTCACGGACAAGGTCGTCCGCCATGCGAGCAGGTCGGTCCTGGTCGTCCGGTAAAGAAATGTGAAATGATGCATCCTTCAGAGGAACTTCGGGGGAAGAAGAGCAAGAAACTGTCCCGCAAGCGCATCGTTCTTGGTGTCACGGGGAGCATCGCTGCGGTTGAATCCATCAAGCTTGCTCGTGAGCTGATCCGTCATGGTGCGGAGGTCTACCCAGTGATGACCCCAGCGGCGACACGGATCATCCATCCGGATGCTCTTGAGTTCGCAACAGGACACAAACCCGTGGTGGAATTAACTGGGAAAACCGAGCACGTGACCTGGTGCGGTCTTGTGCAAAACCCGGTGGATTTACTGCTGATTTCGCCGTGTACGGGGAACACCGTCTCAAAGATTGCACGTGGTATTGACGATACACCCGTCACCACGTGTGCGACCACGGCGCTTGGCTCCGGGGTACCAATGCTCCTTGTCCCTGCCATGCATCTGTCCATGTATGACCACAAGATTCTGCAAAAAAATATCGCGGTGCTGAAAGACCATGGCGTCTCAGTTCTTGACCCTGTCGTGCAGGGTTCAAGGGCCAGGCTTCCTGGGATTGACGAGATTGTTGAGACCGTGATTCGCATGGTAGGACCAAAGGACCTCCTTCATAGGAACCTACTGGTGATTGGAGGCGCGACCGCAGAGCCGGTCGACGATATCAGGGTTCTGACGAATCGAAGCTCGGGGAAAACAGCGGTCGCCCTCGCGGTGAATGCGTTTGAACGTGGAGCTGACGTTGAGCTTTGGTATGGTCATGCGACCGAGCCTGTTCCTCAGTTTCTTTCATGCACTCGTTTTGAAACAGTTAATGATATATCAAATTTGATACGACTCATCAAGAAGAAAAATTATGATGCCATCATTGTGTGCGCGGCGATTGCCAACTACATCCCCAAGAAACAGGAAGGTAAAATACGGTCAGGGAAAGACACGTTATTCATCATGTTCACGCAGGCGCCCATTATCCTTGAGACATTGCGATCTGCTGCACCAACTGCTCGGCTGATCGCCTTTAAAACGGAGGAGAAAAAAGCGACCGTCAGACGGAGGACCATGGAATTACTCAAGAAGTACCATCTCGATGGGGCCGTTGGTAACACGCTTGGGGGGTTTGGCGCAAATGAGAATGAGATTTTTCTATTCCCAAGAAAGGGAAAAAGTTTTTGGAAGAAAGGTACAAAACAGGAACTTGCTTCCGTCATCCTTGATATGCTGCAGTGAATGCTGCGATACCCATGAAAGGAATTGCGTTTGCCCCGGGTCATATTTCAGGTTTTTTTGAACCGAACTACGACGTTTCAAGTGTAGACCGGACCGGGTCGTGGGGTGCGGGCATGAGCGTTTCTCTTGGGGCGGTGAGCAAGGTGCGCCTCTCACCTGCTCGGCACCTTACCTGCATTGTCCGTATAAACGGGCAAACATCGGACGCACCGGTAACGAAAGGAGCCCTTCTCCATCTCCTGGGTGACCTGCCGTTCAAGGTCATGGTCGAAACAACCTTGGACCTCCCGGAGAGCCAGGGATTCGGAATGAGTGCGAGCGGTGCGCTCAGCGCAACGCTGGCAGCCTCTGATCTCCTTGGGTACACCCGCGATCAAGCGGTGCGGTCCGCCCATTATGCCGAGGTGCAGTCGCACACGGGTCTCGGCGATGTGGTCGCAAGTAGTTTCGGAGGAATCGAGATCCGGCGGGAGCCCGGGCTTCCCCCTTGGGGTATTTTAGAACACATCCCCGGAAATTTCGAGGTAGTCCTATGCGTTATTGGTAAAAGGATACGAACCGACAAGATCCTCACCGATGAAACAAGACTTTTACAGATCGCATCCTCCGGTCAGTACTGTACTGAAAAATTGTTAGAACATCCCTCGCTCGAGCGCCTCTTTCAGCTCAGCTGGGAATTCACAAAGAAGATTGGTCTTGCGGAACAGCAAGTCCTCCAGGCAATTGAGGCGGCGAATCAACATGGTATGGCAAGCATGTGCATGCTCGGCAACTCGGTGTTCGCTGTCGGTAACACCCTGCAACTGCAAAAAACCCTCGCGTCGTATGGCCCCGTCTGGGTATGCGGCATTGATCAAGCAGGCGCACGCCTGATCGAGGGATAAGAAAAGGTCTCCCACAAAAAATTTATTTTTTGAGGTACATCGTTCGATAATATTCCCAGGTACGCTCGAGGTGGTCTTCGATCGCCTTCAGTTTCACGACATCCTTCTCGGGCTTAAAGAGGTGACTGAAACGACCCTGGTACTTGATCCATTCTTCTATGGGTTTCCGCTCGATCTTCTTTTCAAGGAGAAGGTTGCTTTTACCGTTGAACGTCATGGCATCGTTTTCGCATTCCCACAACGCCCACGCGCCCGTCTCGACCGCGAGCCTCCCCATTTCCACGGTCTTGTCCATGCTGAACCGCCATCCTGGCGGGCAGGGTGCGAGGATCTCGATGTACTTCGGTCCTTTGATACTTTTTGCTTTGAGCACCTTGTTGTAAACGTCCTCTGGGTAGCTGACGCACGTCTGGGCGACGTACGGGATGTGGTGCGCAAGCACGATCTCCCCCATCTCCTTGCGAAATTCGGTTTTTCCCTCAACGGTCGTGGTCGTCCAGGCCGCGTACGGGGTCGCGCCGCTGCGCTGGATGCCTGTGTTGGAGTAAATCTGGTTGTTATAGCAGATGTAGATGAAGTTGGTCTCCCGTTCGAAGGCGCCGGAGAGCGCCTGGAGACCTATATCGTACGTGCCTCCGTCACCTGCCCAGGCGACGACGGTGATGTCGGTGCGCCCCTGCTTGCGGAGTGACGCTTCGACGCCTGAGGCTCCTGCTGCTGCCGCCTCAAAGGCGATGTTCATCACCGGGACATCGAACGAGGTGAACGGGTAGAGACTTTCGATGACCGCGGTGCAACAGGCGGGTACGACGAGGACAGTTTTCTTCCCGAGTGCCTTGAGTACCAGGCGTAGCCCCATGGTTGCGGGGCATCCAGGGCAGGCGGCGTTCCCTTGTAGAAGGCATTCCTCGATAGGTAAATCCTTCAGTGCCATGGTTCACGCCTCCACTCCGTACCAGGTTTGTTCTTTGTTTGCTCCTTTGAATGCGGTCGTACACATGGTTTCGATATCCTTGTAGGTCACGTCCTTGCCGCCGAGGCCTGCGATGTACCCATGGACCTTCGCGTCCGATTCTCCGTAGAGTGAGGCTTTTACTTCGCTGAAGAGTGCCCCCTCGAGGCCGACCGAGATATTGCGGTCAATCACGATGAGGTCGGCTTCCTTTCCTAGCTGTACGACAGCCTCTTTGGGGAACGGACGGAGAACGCGCAGCCTCGCGAGGCCAATCTTGTGGCCTTTTTTCCGTAGGTTATCGATCGCGATTTTGCTTTCAGCGCCGATCGCACCCATGGAGATGAGAATATGCTCTGCTCCCTCGCAGTGGTAATACTCGAAGAAATCGCCGTGGAAGTACCCGGAGACCTTTTGCCATTCTTTTGCGATTTGTGGAATGAGGTGCCTCGCATACTCCTGGGCATCCTGCATTGCACGACGTACCGCGAAATAATAGTCCGGACCGATGATGTTGCCAAAGGTCGTCGGATTATCAACATCGATCTTCCATTTCGGGATGAACGATCCGAGGAACTCATCAACCGCGTGCTGCTCAGGGATCTCCGCTGGCATTGATGTGTGGGAGAGGATGAACGCATTGAGGTTCACCATGACTGGAAGCACGATCTTTTCGTGCTCCGCGAGTTTAAACGCCTGGATGACGGTATCGAAAATCTCCTGGTTACTGCTGCAATACACCTGGATCCATCCGGTGTCCCTCTGCGAGATTGCATCGTTCTCATCAGCCCAGATATTCCACCCGGGGCCGATGACACGGTTAATGTTGCACATGACAACCGGCAGCCGCGCCAGCGCAGCCCAATGGAGCATTTCATGCATCAGTAGGAGTCCATGGGAGGAGGTCGCAGTGAACGTCCTAGAACCTGCAGCGCTTGCACCGATGCAGGCGCTCATCGCGGAATGCTCGCTTTCCACACAGATGTACTCTCCCGTGTATTCACCGAGTGCGAGGTATTCTGCAATGGCTTCCACAAGGGTTGTTTGTGGGGTGATCGGGTAAGCGGCGACGACCTCGGGTCGTGCCATAACCGCTGCTTTCGCGGCGATGCGGTTCCCTGTATCCATCATGATTGTCATTTCTTCTTCGCCTCCTCGCGCTCAAGGATGATTGCTTTGACGTTACACTCATTCGCGCAGACCCCGCAGCCTTTACAGTACTCGTAATCGATGCGTACGCTCCCGTCTTTTTCCCGGTGGATGCTGCCCTCGGGGCAAAAAATCCAGCATCGCAGGCATTTCACGCATTTTTTCTGGTCAAGCACGGGTTTGAAGACCCGCCAGCTTCCGGTTTTCCCCATTGCTCCTTTCTTCGGGTAGGAAATGCTGGTTTTCACAGGGTATCTCTTCAAAAGTCCACCTCGGTATGGTCGTAGGCTTCTTGGGTCGCCTTCACATTACGTT
Organism: Thermoplasmatota archaeon; assembly: GCA_035543435.1. Classification (GTDB taxonomy): domain Archaea; phylum Thermoplasmatota; class E2; order DHVEG-1; family DHVEG-1; genus SM1-50. The sequence goes on along the minus strand of DATKKD010000113.1, from coordinate 2,175 downwards.
CTCCTAGTTCCCTTTTTCCGGTCCATTTGCTCAGGATGACTTCTTGAATCGACTTCAAGGTGACACGGTTAAGAATCCTTGGGATGGATCCGAGAATCGGCGTGTTGACGACAGGTATTCCACCCACAAGAATCTCATATTTTAAGGCGATCCCTGTGGCATCGACAGTTGCGGTCTTGTATTTCTTTGAGAATTCGAAATCCGTTGGTTTTTTCCTCGTGTTAATGAGGATTTTCCCGTCTTCTTTCAATCCTTTGAGGACATCGACGATATCCATGATGCTCTCATCGAGGACGATGACGATATCGGGGTTGTAGACTTCGCTGCGGAGATGGATTTCTTCCCCAGAGATCCGCGTGAACGCGCGCACCGGTGCGCCACGGCGCTCAGCGCCAAAAAAAGGGAACGCCTGGACGCCTTTATTGCCGTCTTGGAGAGCAGCTGCCGCGAGGAGATTTGCGGCGGTCACAGCCCCTTGTCCGCCACGGCCGTGGAAACAGATTTCAACTAAGGATGTTGTGGTCACACGAATAACCTTCCCGCAATGCGAAATGAAGATGCCCCATATAACTGTTTTGAACGTGGTGAACGAAACTCTTACTTTGATATGGAGGACAGCTTTGTGGCCATCGTCGCATTTTTATCCCGCCGATCATCGATTTTCAGCTCAGTGATGATGCGCTGAGCCCCTGCTGCCGCAACCGCTTGGTGTGCTTGTTGCACGACCGTGAACAGGGTGGCAAGATCCTTACATTCAATGACCGTGGCCATTGGGTTTGTTTGGAACGTCACGTGCTCTTTTTTCAGCGTGTCGATGACGATTTTTACGTACTTGCTCATACTGGTGCCTGTGCCGAGTGGTGCGATGCTCAGCTGTGCGATGATCATAACAATCCCCTTGGTGCCCCAACTTCGGAGCCTTGATTAACCTTTTTGTTTTGCGGCAACAAGTCGTAAATAAATATATATAATAAGATATATCTTTATAATTCTTCTAAGTCGCCGTTTTCATCAGATAGCGACGATACAACAGAGAAAAAACCCGTGGCCACGAGGCGACCTTATAGATGATCCAACGGATCTTTGGATCGGAGCGTTCCCTCTTCCATCACCTTGAAATCGGTCTTATCCAGATCCTTCATCTCCTGGCTGACCAGGTCCAAAATACCGACAATGGAGATGATGCTTAACTTGTTGTGATACCGACGGCAGGTCTTCAACAACTCCCCGTACAAACGCGTCTCCATCGCCTTGTACTCGAGCAATTTCGGGCTGTCAAAGACGTTCGGTTTCTCCTCGACTCGTTCTTCCTCCATGACGCACCTCACAATAGAGAATCCCGTACGGATTTATATTAGTATTTCTTTAAAAACGGTTGATGCTCACTGTGCTGACGAGACACTGTATTGCTGCTTCAGTCGTTTCTTCATGAACCGCTCCATTGCCTCGAACGCTTTTTCTAGGGTCTCCATGGGCGGCAGGATGACAGCCCTGAAATGGCCTTTCCCGTAGGTGGCGCAGAACCCTGAGCCGTTGACGACCAGCACGTGCGCCTCGTTGAGCAAGTCAAGCACGAACTCCTTGTCGGTCTTCCATCCCCCTTTCTCCATCGCCTCGATTTTCGGGAAGATGTAAAACGCGCCGTCCGGCTTCGCGGTGGAGATGCCTTCGATCTCATTGAGGCGTTTATAGGAGAAATCACGGCGCTGTCGTAGCTTCTCGTTGACTTCCTTGATATGGTCCTGCGGCCCGCGCAGCGCTTGGATGCACGCGGTTTGGCAGACGGAGTTGGCGCAGAGCCTTGACCGAGCGATCCGCATGAACGCGTCCTGGATTTCTGTGAGCTCCCCGTTGTGTTTGAACATGGTGTAGCCGATACGCCACCCCGGCATGAGGTACACCTTAGAAAACCCGTTGAAGGTGATGATGGGGACGTCATTGGTAAGGGAAGCGGTCGCGTGCTGCTTCCCGTCAAAGGTCAGGTCATCGTAGATCTCATCGGAGATCACCAGGAGCTTGTGTTCTGCTGCGATGTCAAGGATCTCTCTCAACACCTCCTTCGAGTACAACGCACCTGTGGGATTGTTCGGGTTGATGAGTACGATTCCCTTGGTCCACTGGGTGATTTTTTTCTTGATGTCATCGACATCAGGCTGCCAGTTCTCCTTCTCGAGA
>DATKKD010000112.1:0-1152 GCA_035543435.1 Thermoplasmatota archaeon | reverse complement strand
CCTGCTCGTACATTTCAAGGGCACCGATGAACAGAAAGACAAGCTCATGGCCTGGTTCGATGAATGGGGTAAGAAGTTCGCGCGGGAGAACAAGGAGCGGACCGGGTACGAGACCGAGGGGCTGCTCGATGTTCATATCATTACGGATGAGGACATCAAGAAGAAGAACTCCTGGGCGTCGCACATCACCTCCCCGTATCAGACGGTCCGGAAAATCCCGCTCAAGAAAGAGCATTAAGAGGGTGGGAGGAGCTCCCGCGTCGCCTGAGACAGTGCGTCGGGGTCGAAACGGACCACCGCAAGTTCAGGTCCGTCGTGCGCTGCTGAGAAGGAATACGTTTTGCCGAATCGCTGCATCCAGTGTCCTGTCAGGCGTGGTGATTCATGGGCATGGCCATGGAGGGTGACGAGTGGTTGTTTTTCTTTGATGAACCGCTGGATCGCGATGCTGCCGATATGGGCGTCGAGGGGTGCGTGGTCGACCATTTTGCCTGCCGCATCGATGGTATCAAGGAAGGAATCATAAGGCGGGGAATGGAACAGGAATATCGTTCTATCCAGAGGGGCATTGAGCGAGAGCCTCTCAAGGTCGTCCGCGATGGTCGCATACCGTATCTCATCAACAGGTTCCGGGACTGTTCGTCGTCCTTTTTCCGGTGAGACTGCGCCGACGTCGACGAATCGGCTGATGTCGTAGCGCTCCCAGTCCTTGAGGAGGAAGGGTGTCGGCGGCACGTACGCGTACCCCGTGATAGAATGGTCTTTCCAGGGGATTGTTTTTTCATGGACGTACGTAAGGATTCTTTTGGTGTCCGCGTCGATGAAGAGGCGTTCGTAGACGCGAGGGTCGTCGTTACCTAGGATCAAAAAGAATCGTGTTGATTTGCTTGTAAGTTTTTGAACATGTTTTATGGGAGAAAGGATGGTGTCTTTGATGAATTGTTGCATTGGTTTTTCTGAAGGAATAAGGAGTGGAAGAAGGTCGCCTCCGAATAAAACAGCGTCCGGGGTCTCCTGTTGTACGAGCTGAAAGAGAGCGTGATATTTTTCGAGTCTACCATGGAGGTCTGAGACGAAGAGGCAGTTCACCGTAGATACCTTCTTGATGTTCAGTTCATCAGGTGAATCTTAATAAATTTTGGTACGACCCAT
>DATKKD010000111.1:0-1905 GCA_035543435.1 Thermoplasmatota archaeon | reverse complement strand
GCCGATCGTGAATGTCGACGACCTTGTCACCATTACTGGAGTCTCCACTGGTCCGTTGACGCTGACCATAGGGTCTGCCACCCACGACCTTAGCCCGGTCGACGGATGCTGGTCGTACCAATGGGATACCCATGGGACGGTGCCAGGACAGCTATACCAAGTCACCGCATCCTGTGGAGGAGCGAGTGATTCCCTCAAGATACTCTTGCAAGACAGCATCCCTCCCTGGGTCGTGATCACCTTCCCTCTACCTGATTCCATCGTCGGGAGAGGAATCCTGAACCTGTCTGGCTACAGCGGTGACAATGTCGGTGTCAATCGCGTCGAGGTTAGCGTCGATAACAGCTCCTGGGTCACGGTGAATGGGACGGATCCATGGGTCGGCTCCTGGGATCTGAGCGGATTTCCCCTTGGCGACCACACATTATGTGCGAAGGCGATCGACGACCAGGGACTCGAGTCGACATGGACGCACAGGTTTGTGATCAACGAGTCCGGCCATCAATGGGGCCCCCAGATCGAAGAGCTGTATTGCCCCTCCGACAACGTCACGAACACCAGTAACGTGATCATCTATGCGAATGTGAGCACCACAGGCCCGTATGCACTCGATCATGTCATGCTGCACTATACCGATGAGTATCACAGGATGACAGGCGAGACCGAGATGTATCGCTACGGTGATCATCCTGTGCAAGCGCGGCACGAGGAGGATCCGCTGCGGAATGTCTCCAACGCTCCCCTCTACGGCAAGGAGCTCGGGCAGTTCCCGAGCGGCACCATAGTTACGTATTGGGTCGTCGCCGTGGACACCGCACACAATACGAGGACATCTGATGCCTTTTCATTCACGGTCTAGTAGAAAAAGACCCTTTTGTTTAAAAACCAACCATGTTGAAAACTTTTAAATGAAGGTGACGCATCCCATGTAAAATCGCTTGTACGGAAGATGCCACAATGAGTCCAATCGATAAACCAAGGAAACGAGTTGGAAATCCTGAGCAAAAACAACCGAAATCATCCAGGAAATGGATCTATATTTCAGTAGTTCTCATCATTGTCATCGTCGCTGTTGCTGCGTTTATACTTCTACAAAACATGTCGTTTCCATCGAAAAATAATTCTGCGTCCACGGTGAACCCAATAATTGTGATTGATACGACGATGGGGACCATAAAGGTTGAATTGTACAAGGATAAAATGCCAATCACCACCGCTAACTTCCTTAGACTAGTAAATATCAGCTTCTACAACGGCCTCGTGTTTCATAGAGTAATTCATGATTTTGTGATACAAAGCGGAGGATTTTATCCAAATGGAACACAAAAAACTAGCCCCTATGGAAATATACCATTTGAAACAAGTGATGTGACGCATGTCGACGGAGCCATTTCGATGGCAAGCACTGGAGCGAAAGTAGGAGGGGCCGCACAATTCTTTATTTGTGTTGGTGCCCAGCCAACCTTGGATGGTAATTATGCCGCATTCGGAAAGGTTAATGATACTGCCAGTATGGACGTTGTACGAGCAATCGCGGCGTTGGATCCTAGTCAAACCACGACAAAATATGGGAATAACCAGAACTGGCCAGTGAATGATGTTATTATTAATTCTATCACCATCGAAAATCAATAACGGAGAGGAGTACACATGATGAATAGAAAAGCAACGGTTGAGACCACAAAAGGTACATTTGTTATTGAGCTGTTTGAGGACAAGGCGCCGAAGACCACAGAGAACTTCATCCAGCTCGCCAACAAGGGGTTCTACGACGGGCTCATCTTCCATCGGGTAATCCCGCAGTTCATGATCCAGAGCGGTTGCCCGAAGGGCAATGGCACCGGTGGGCCAGGGTACACGATCAAGGACGAGTTCCATGGCGCGTGTAGCAACGTGCGCGGCACG
>DATKKD010000110.1:0-3844 GCA_035543435.1 Thermoplasmatota archaeon | reverse complement strand
TTCCAAAGAAAGAGATTCTAAGACCTTGTGACTCTGAAACCGTGTCTGATCATCCTTCGACAGAATGTTGTGCAAATGCTGTTCAAGCAGTGCATTGTCCTTGCTTGCTTGTTTCACGGCAGACTGTATAGATGAAGTATTTTCTCCCATGGCCTCTAACCCTCTAGATCCTCTTTCCATGTATCCTCATGCGAGAACTGATATGAGGTCGGTGAAAGCTTCTTCCTCGGTATCAGCGATTCGTTCAAAGAGGTCACAAGCGTTCTGGATTTTTGTTTCCACGTCCTTCGCTGTCTCTGCATCCTTGAAAAGGATTCCAATTTCTGAAAAAAGCGTACCTGACTTTTGAAAAATCTTTGATGACAAGTCAAGCGCTGTATTCTTTATAATGTCTGCAGCCTCGCGTAAAAATCGTGAGTACATAAACCGGAAGCATCCACCGCCGGTACCGCCGATTTCGATGAAGATGTACAGGGTAAAAAGATTCATTCTCAGCTCGCGATCGGAAAACATCGAAGGCCATTTCTGAATCATTTTCGCGGTTTTTCGTATCCCTGGAACACCGATGTTCTGTATCGGTGGATGGAGCATACTGTCTACGGCCTGCAGGATCGAAGAGGAGATATCGTTTTTTGTTGGAGGATGAAAATTCTTGAAATCGAATTCGAGGTACGCGTTTTTTGGAGGAAAAGGCTTGAATGGTGATCCTCGTGCTTTTCTGAGTTGTTCCAGGGTGATTTGAGCGTAGAAACCTTTTTTCAGGCCTGCGGCCGTCTGATCCATGTCTGAGGCGAGTACTGTATCAGTGTTGTTGTACCCACAAATCACAAAGGTGTGTCCACCGAAATGGTATTCGGTTGGGAAATGGAACCAGGGAAGAAAACCCATATCTCCAAACATCATCATCGGTTCATTCTTGCCTAACTTCTTAAGGAGTGCCTCTTCTGCTTTTTTCCCGCTGCTTGTTGAGCATTCCGTTATTTGTACACCGGTTCTTTTCCCTACATCTTCGAAGAAATTTTTTGTGTTTCCCCGCCCACCAATGAAAACATAGTCGGGGATTTTTAATTTGGGGTTTCCTTTCATCTGCCAGTAGATAAATCCCATACCGGCACCAAGCCCAAGAATCATATCCTCGGAAAGCGGGCAGCGATAAAAATGATAGATTTTTGCAAGAGAACTTGTCTGGCAATGGTAGCCGTCAAGGGCTGGGCAATTCGCAAACGGTGTAATTTCATTCATTTTATTGTCACCTGTTATTTAGGTTGGAATGCTTTTGCTGGACATTGAGCAGCATCTCTCGTTGGTGATACTTCATGTCCAAAACAGTCGCCTTTGGTTGCATCGATTTTTTTGTAGAATTTACAGTCCTTGCACGTAGGCATTTTTACTTCCCTCCTTTGTTTATTTTATTTAAAAAATTGTCATCGTCCTGTATTTTTTCTATGATGTTGTCCATAATATTTTGTCGGAGGAGAACGATGCCTCCATTGTCTCTTCTTTTCACCACGAGGAATCTATCTCCTGTGTCGATGTTGAGGTCTCTGCGTATTTCAACCGGTAACGCGATTTGTCCTTTTTCGCTCACGGTTATCATACCGTAGAATATTCTCTCGTGCGTACAGATTCCTTTTTTTACCATACGTACGTAAATAAAGTAAGAATATATAAATTTTTCTTACATATCTTACTTATAGTTCCTCTCATATACTCTTTTGAAAATTTGGTAACGCCTCCTTGATAGCTTGTGATTTTTTGAAGGTTTTACCAAGGTTTGGTGATACAGAACCGCATGAAACTTGGAGGAATACTCTATCCTAACTGTCCTAAGCTAGATGCTTCCTGGTCACCGAGGACGCGGGTCACCTTCACGGTCACTTGGCTGTTGTTGGCGACGGGGAGCTGCATATAGATTTCTTTCAGGGTATTGTCGCTTCGCTGCATGAGTATGGTACCAACGTTCGTCGTGTAGGTTGCATCGGACAAGACGAAGTGTAAAAGCACGGTCACTTTCGTATCCAAGTCGTTAGTCACCACAGCCTTTTGATTCGTCGGAAATTTTACTTGGAGATGGTAGGAGGGAATCGAGTAGTAGGGGTCCCTATAATTGTAGGAAACAATCGTACCGTTCTCCACACGGATCATGCGGTACCCCCAGTATCCGTCCGCGGTGCGGATCTCGCTTTCCGGTGTCGTCGTCGTGATGAAGGTTGTGCCGTTGACGATGTTGACGGAATCATAGTGGACGTGTCCTGCTAGGACCATGTCGACTCCATGTTGATTGATGAGATCTAAGATCTGTTGTCTGTTCATGTAGTCGTGGTTGTGGAACAGTGAATCGTTGCGCGTGTCCCACAAAGGATTGTGATGCATGAACATGAAGGTGAGAGTGGCGTTGCTGGATTGGTTCAAATCACTGCTGATCCAAGTGAGCTGCTCGTCTTGGATAGAGCCTCCCCAGTACCCGGCGATCGGGCCGACCGCCCAGCGGTTCCGCGCGGGAAGGTCGTACGAGTTAACCGCAACAAAATGAAACGGTCCATAGTTAAAGGAGTAGTAGAGCGGTCCGAAGTACTGTTTCCATATCGCCTGGCCGTCTTCTCCAGGACGCCGGTAGCTGTCGTGGTTGCCTGGGACGATGTAGGTGGGGACGTCGAACCGCTGCAGCATTTCGTACAGCTTCGAGTACTCATGAGCATATTCCCGGGGGTAGAGTTGACCAAAGACGAGATCGCCTGATATTACGACGAAGTCAGGGTGCAACAGGTTAACCTCGCTGATGCAGCGCAGAACGGATTTGTAACCGAGGGTCTGCGAGATGCTCACGCTGAATCCTCGCGGGTCGCCGACATGGAAGTCGGTCAGGTGGATGAACGTGAAGTTGTTGGTGATGTGGCTGATGCTTACCGCGCGAGGCTGGGTCGTCGTCAACAGCATACCATTGTTATCAAGGAGAAGGGTGAGGTTGTACAATTCTGAGGCGACGCTTTCGGAGACCGAGGCGTTGACATACCAGTTTCCCTCTTGGATGTGCACGGATTGAAGTGAAAGCCAGTACGTGTCGACTACAGGCTCGTACGCCGTGCTGATGTACGCGTACACCGACGTGAACGGATCCGCGGCGAACCAGATGGTGAACGTGCCGCCTGCTTCGAGGATGACGGGTGCGCTGCAGCGAGGCGAGAGTATGCTGAGATTCCCTGATGAACTCGCAGGGGATTGACTATTGTACGAGGGCGGCATATTCGCGGCCTGGTTATCAAAGCCGACTCCTGAAGGTGTCGTGATTATTAATGATGCCATGCTGGTTGTTGTACAAACAGTACTTACAAAGACAATGATACATACAAGGATAGCTTTCTTCATAATCTTCACCTTAGTATTTTTTGTACATTATCCTCCGGGTATAAATTGTATTTCACTGTAAAGAAAATAGTGAAATAGGAGGTATATAGGCGTCCAGCTCCAACTAAGTCTTCACATACAATCGTAAAAAAAATGGAGCCAAAATCTCCATCGAGTGATGATTACTTAGGAACTCCAGTCTTAAGGAAAAGCTATCAAATCTTATGTTTTTTCCCAAGTTTCTGTGTATCTCTTGATATTTTGTTGTCGCTTCATATCTGTAATTGAAACATCGGGATGATGATAATGATAATCTTTTTTCATGATACTACCACGGATAGCCTGTTGAGGGCAGTAGTTGTAGCACGAAAGGCAGGTCTCGCAATGATGGAGCCAGCGAGGCTGTCCTTTCACGACACGTATATTGTTCATGGGGCAGACCTGTTCACATATCCCGCAGCCGTTGCATTTCTCAGTGACGGTAAACGCCGTATCAGAA
>DATKKD010000109.1:0-8173 GCA_035543435.1 Thermoplasmatota archaeon | reverse complement strand
GGTACGTCCGCGGGACAGACAAATAAATACGTGTGGCTCAACAGCATATCCTCGAGAGGGACCCCGAGGCTTGTACACAGCATGACGTGCGCGTATTCGCTGTTGTTCAACGCGGCGGAATTCCATCCGATGACCAGGTTCGTCGGAGAGGTGTCGTCCTCGGGTACCCAAAGGATCGTTAGGTTCCAAATCGTCTGAGTACCTGGATAATGCCGATAATCCTTCCAGAGTTGATTGTATGGCACGGGGAGGTTGTCATTGAACCAGGCGCGAATAAAGGGCGGCATCGGTGCTGGCGGTTTTGCAACATCATAGGCATCCGGTGGAGGACCACCATGAGCGTCTGGCGCCTCACCGAACACGACGAAATCAAAGGAGCCGAGTGGTTCCATGAACGTCAGCGTCGCATCCCAGGTGATGCCTCGATCCTGGCCCTTCGTTGTGGTCATGGCCTTTATATCCTTAGCTGAAATACCTAAGAAAACACTCGACACCAACAGACATATGATACCAATCACCAGCAATCTTTTTAAACACGACGATTTTAACATAACCTGCAGTTTATCCGAAGTTTTTTCCCGCAAGAATATGCCTCCCTCGATGTACAATAGGTAAATAAATGAATGAAGAGGTTACATAAAAACATTTCGTATAAAATCTGGTATTATTATATTATTTTCCATTATTTATCTAACCTTGCTCCATTGGGTTAAATAGCAGAGGAAATCAAACCAATGAATGTATTAATATCAGAAATCCAAATCTTGAGTATGGGCGCCACGTGTGAACATGGAAGAAATTATACTCTGAACAACGCAGAACTAGGTGGACGCACCGTCTAAAAAAGATCGAAATCAATATCCATCAAAACTATTTATTCCGGAGAAATATTACTTGTATCAGGATTTCGTCCTTATTGGAGGTGCCTGAGATGGATGAGTTAACGACGATTTCGACGATCGTGGCAACGGCAAGCATCATCATCGGGGTTATTTTTACTTTGTTGGAACTCCGGCATTTCCACAGGACCAGAAAGACAGAGATCATCATGAAGATCTATGACCGGTTTAGCAGCAAGGAGATGATCGAGGCGATGAATAAAGTCGGGGCTATCCAATTTGACAACTTCGAAGAGTATCGGAAGAAATACGGTTTCACCGAAGTCGCAGAGATAGCGGTGCTCTTTGAAGGTCTGGGGGTTCTCCTGGAGCAGAACTTGATAGACATCGACCTTGTGAACGACCTCTTTGGCCCTACCCTTGATTTATTGTGGGAGCGGATGCAACCAGTCATTGTTTCGATGAGAAAAGGTCTCAATCAGCCGTACTTCTTCTCCCATTATGAATACCTTGTTGACAGCTTAAATGCATATAGAAAAAAATTTTCATGACAATGATAGCGTTGACCTTGTTTTCGTAAAAGCGCACACGGGAAGGGGTTCGGACATCACGAAGATACGATAAAATTCTGATTCATGAAAAAGGTATCACGCCATAGATTTTGGCTGCAACAGGCTCACGCGATTACCCTCGGTGTCTGTAAAGGAAACGTACTGCCCAATCCCTGGGATCTCCGTTGGCCTGCCAAGAATTTTCCCTCCAGCATCGACAACCTTCTGCATCGCCTCTTTCAGATCTGCCACCGCAATAACGACAGATGGGCAAACTGGCGAATCCGGATGCTTCGGATAGAATCCACCATTGATGACACCGGGTCTCTTAATCATTCGATGTTCATCCAGTTCTGTCGTAGCTGCTGTCACATACTCGCCCATCTCCTCCCCGAGTTTCTGCATCTGCCAGCCAAATACCTCTGAATAGAACTTCATGAGACGCTCGCTATTTTCATAGGGCATTTCAAAATGGACAACGGGACTCATTTTTGATTTCGTCTCTTTTTTCATACAATCCTCCTCGATGACGTTTTGGTATAAAATTTTTTCTTCATCAGTGGGCAACAAGAGAGAAGTGAGTCATGAGTTACAACAACATATCTTTGATAATGGAAGAGGAGGCATGCTGAAATTGCCGAATAAATACGGCTTGTCTTTGTGATCAAATCGGATCAAGCCAAAGGAATATGTGCGAAGAAAAGGATTTGTAGATCGACGGATAAAACTTCACTTTCAAGAGACTTTAAATAGGTGAAGAACATTATTATGAAAGAAAGGAGGATAAAAATATGCAATCTCATCGACGACTTGAAAAGGCTACCAGCCTTGCCACCATCCTTGTCCTCGCCTGCCTCATCGCCAGTACCGTGGGCAGTGCCGCCGGCCAGACGACGTTGAAAATCGAAAAAATAAACAGAATCGGAGGGAAGGTCTGTTTCACGGTGAGAAACATTGGCAACGAAACCGCCTACAACCTCACCACAACGATCCATATCACGGGCGGGATCCTTCACAGGATCAACATCACCTCCACCTGCAACGGTGGCTGCGGATGCAACACGACCCTTACATCGAATTCAACAGCGACACGCTGTGTGAGAGTCCTCGGTCTCGGCTCCATCGTCATCACGGTCTCCGCGAAGGCAGTCAACGCCCCTGAAGTCACGGCTACAGCAACGGGGTTTGTCATCGGTCACTTCGTCATTATCAACAAATAAAAGCAGTGACGCAGTCATATCTTGATCTGCTATTTTCATAGTAGGAACCTTAGGGAACTTTGAAAAAAGTTGTTTAAACCATAAGCTCTCAAACAAAGTCGTTTTTGTCGGGGCTGGAGTCAATCCCAGGGTTACAGTTCTCTCTAAAAAATTATTCGGGAGGGGAGGATTCGAATCTCGGACAATAAGCCTCCACAGAAGATTTGAATTTGATTTTATCAACATTGTGGATGAAAAATCATTTTAACCCCATGCCCCTTTCATGGTTTCGCTAGAACAGAAGAGAATCGAACCAGCAGAAGAATGCGGGTATGATCTAGTGGTTATGATTTCAGCTTCCCAAGCTGGACACACGGGTTCGAATCCCGTTACCCGCATCAACAAAATAAGGGGGATACGACATGAAAAACAAAGTGTGCATCGGCGATCGAGTCGAACTCGTCTTCATCAACGACTCGATGACGCGGTTGAAACCAAGGGATAAAGGCACGGTCACCAAGATCGAGGAGGAATCAGAAGAGACTCTCGTGTGGGTGCAGTGGGACAACGGGGAACTACTCGCGCTCCTTGATCCCATCGACAAGTACAAAGTCATTAAAAAATAAAAAGAATTTTAGGGGTTCCCAAACCAGTTGCGAAGGTCTTTGATCAACATCGCCAGATGGGAGAGCCACAGCATTATCTTCTCTAAGAAAGGATTCCCAAGAGCCTGCGTCTGCGGCATGGCCACCGAGAGTGGATCGGACCAGTTGCTCTCCGCCCCCTCGATATCCTTCGCCTTCACTTTGATCGCATAGGTTCCCTTCGTCGACCAGGATTTCTGCGCGGTTGCGGTCGCACCGGAGTCGTACGGCCCGAGCCAGCTGCTGTTGGTGCCGTCGCCCCAGTCCCACAGGTAGTAGACCTTATCACCATCCAGGTCCGTGGTCATGGTCGAGTACGTGTAGTTCGCCCCGGTCTTCCCCTTGATCTGCCCGGTGGGCTTCTGCGGTTTCTCTGGTGCATGATTGACAGCCCCGCCAAAGGCTAGGAAGGTGTGCGCGCCTGGCGCGCCGATGTACGGGTGGTTCTCCGTTCTCCCTGAGGCGTCCTCCGCGTGGATGTAGTACGACACGACCGTCCCGTCCGGTTGGGAGGGAATCACCGCATGGTACACATCATTCCCTTGGGGCTGCATCTGGATGAACTGCCAGCTGCCGTTGTCCGCCTTCCAGTACACGCCGGTTGAGGCCGTGATGAGCGGCTCCCCGCTGTACGGAATGATTGTCGCGGCGATATCATACCCTGTCGAACTCGTCTGGTTACCGAAGAGCGGGGTGTGCTCGATGTACAGCATGTACCGGTCCGTGATGCCCATGGCACGGCAGTGCAGCGCATCGGTCGACACCCAGGACCCGGTGAACCCGAGCACCTCGTACCCCGGCATCGCCGCCTGATAGGAGGCGAGCGCGTCATCATCCCATTGATCCCCCATGATCGGGACAAAGACCTTGTTGTTCAGGATGAGGGAGTTGGTGTACGGCTCACCTTGCGGTGTGTAGACGCGCACCACGTGATATGGTGTGCCGTAACAGCTTGTCTGGTTCTTGAAATAGGCGACCGCGGCTTCGATCTGGACATAATGCGAATCACTCGAGGGAACCTGCCGGATCATGATCGTATCTGGTGAAAGGTACTTCCCCCAGCAATCGATGTGTTTAATGTAATCCCCGTTCACATCAGGAACCACATGGTAGGTCGTGATCCCGAGATAATCATGCACGGTTTGATTGATCTGTTCATGGGTGAGTCCCGAGTTTTCTTCCCACACCAGGTTGGTGGAGATGGCGATCCCTTGCCCGTCCGTCATGTAGTTCCCACCAGAATGGGTCAGCGACATGAAATAGAGGGGCAGGCTCTGATTGGCCGCGTATTTTCCTGGGATCGCGTCATCGTTCGGCCGTGGCCTGTTGTAGGTGAAGTCGACGACGCCCTGTTGGTTGTCGCCGTTGATAATAAACCAAGGACCATAATCCCGGGTCCAATAGGTATCGGTCGCGGCGATAAGATAGCTGCAATGACCGACATCGATCCCGTGGCTCTCGTACTGCGATTCCACCGTGGTTTCCTCAGAGGTGCTCGCGACAATGGTCACCACGTTCACATCTTCCGCCATCTCCTTGATGATGTCGTACGAGATACCGAACGGATAGCGAATGAGCACGCCCTGCATCGGCTCGAACTCCGCTGGTTGCCGCACAGGAGCTGGCGGAGCCGAAAGCGAGGACGCAAAGAGCCCCGGCTGAGCGGTACTCAGAGTCGTTTGAACAGTGACAGCGCTTGCAAAGGTCACGCACAGCAATATCGTGACCAACAGTACACTTCCCACAATCGCTTTCTTTGTGTGCATAGTCAAATATCCCCCACTTTCTTAATTAACTTCTTTCGATGAATAGGACTCTTTATGAAACACCGTTGAGAGTATTAGACTCTAAGGTGCTGAACCAGCACCTCAAAGAAATGGTAGAGCCGCGGGAAGACCTGTTCGAAGAAATTCCCGAACCGTTCGAGGAGCGGCAGGTTGCTCGGCATCGTCACTTTCAACGGGTCTGACCAGTTGCTCTCATGGCCATAGACATCCTTTGCCTTCACCTTCACAGAGTAGGTGCCCTTGGCCGGCCAGGATTTCTGCGCGGTCGCGACCGCACCGGAGTCGTAGGGCCCCATCCAGCTGGTGACGTTCCCGTCACCCCAGTTCCACATGTAGAAGACGGTATCGGAATCAGGGTCGGTGGTGTGCGTGGAGTACGTGTTGACGTCTCCTGGCTTTCCCTTGGCTTGACCGGTGGGTGCCGCGGGGGTGTCTGGTGGGAGGTTCGCATAACCTGCGGTGACGTCCGCTATGTGCGGAATGGCGTTGAACGCGGTCACGACAAGCTGCACCGCCCCTGTGACATCGAGTGGTTCAAAGAAAGTGATGACGGCATGTCCTTCTGCATCCGTGTACCCATTCCCCAGCAAGGTTCCCTGGTAGGAGATCGCGCAAAGGGCGTTGGCGACCCCAGGCACCTCCACATCGAAGGTCTGTGCGCTAAGAGGAATAGTGGAGTTGCACGTCACCGTCAAGTTCGCGGGGGTGTCGGTGCGGACCTGCACCGATGGGTCCCCAAAGACAATCCAGGTGTCAGCCATTTCTATGCCACCCTGGCCGTACTTGTCAATCATTGAATCAGCGCCGTTATAGCACAGGCCGCCGTACGTGGTCTTGGTGTTGTTCTCATATTTCCCGACGAGGATGTTGTTGAATTCATCCTGGGCTTCCATCGGCGGGCTCCAACTCTGACTTATGGAGGACATGTACGCTCCTATGGCGCCCGTGGGTTGCCCGTCATGCGTTGCCCGCAGCCAGGCCTCCCCGAAGCACGTCGTGTCATCGAACTCCCCGTTGTTGCACGCGACCGAGACGATGAACGGCAGCATGTTTTCATTGGTTAATGCGTTGACGTTGTTGTTGCTAAACCCTGAGGTATCCCATGAGGTCGGTGAGCCGTGACCGCAGTAGTTGATGATGGTGCGGCCATCGTTGAGCGCGTTGGCAACCATGGTGGGGGTTGGATCACCGGGTGAGTCGTTGCCCCCTTGGCTGCCTCCGTAGAACTCATCGACGTAGGAATAGGTGAAATTCAAAAGTAAGGTACGGATGTTTCGGATGTGCTGGTAGTCGTATTCATTGTCATCGCCCACACCGTACGGCGAGCCGATCCCTGTCCCGTTTTTGTACCAGCCGGCGCCTGCCTGAGGATCGCGTTCGTAGGTGATCGTGCGATTCACCTGCGTCTCGACCTGCGCTATGTTCTCTGCGGAGAATCGCCCGACAAACAAGTCAGCGTAGTGGTCGTTGCCGACGATGAACCCGTAGCTTGGGTCGGACGCGCCGCCCTGGGAGCGTAAGGTGGGTACTTGTGCAGCGTCGCCGACGAGAAGGACGAAGGCGAGCCCTTTGGTGTTATAATAGTCCGCGATATAATTTTTAATCGCATTGGCGTCGCCAATCGTGGAGACGTCCACCATCTCCGTGGGGACCCCTTTCAGGTTTTTCCATTCGACGAAGGGCACCATCGCGTCATAGAAATCATCGTAGGTGATGACGAGCAGGTTGCCCTGCTCAGGGACGGGGGTGTATCTCCCGGTGTCGAAGTTGAGGAAATGCTCCTTGTAAAGCTGGAGGAAGTCGCTGTCGACCTTCGTGGGGAACTGCTGAGGGCTATTCGTTCCAAACTGGGTTGACGGTGAAACCTCGACGGTGATATCGTTGTAGACCCGTAGGGTCGTCTTCACCGGGTTGTATTGGAAGGGATAGAGGGTCACGACTTGACCATGGTAGTCCCTGAGGTAGTATGAATCCTGAAGCTCCGCGATGCGAGCGGGATACCAAGCGTCTTCGGTGTACATTGGACCAAAGGTATAGGGGACGTCTGCTGGGTTGACCGTCCGCAGGAGGTTGCCTTTTGAGGGAACGACATGAATGTCGGTATAGTCGGCGTAAGAGGACGAGATCACGTGGACGGTCATGACCGCATCTGGGATGATGATGCTGCGGGACACCGATGGGAGGTCAGGCGCGCCTGCAATCAAGCTGCATGCTTCTTCCCCCAATGAAATCTGGTTGTACATGGCGTCGCCGATCTTGATGGGTGTGTTGGAGAACGCGCCAAATGTGTAGTGAAGGGTTGTCGAGTCCCCCGAGGTTTGTACTGCGATGGTCACGGCGTCGGCTCGCGTGACTCTGGTGGTTTGACCTATTGTTGAATCTCCTCTGATAGCAGGTAACATGCTTGTTGTAGTCACAAAAAGGCCTACAAATAAAATAATTGCTTTAGTTATGGTTGTTTTTCTCATAATATCCCCTATTTTCTTAGATGGATAGATGGTGGTTTCTGTAAGAACACCTTACTTGTACTGAACTCCACCATAGATATATATACTTTTCTTACATAAATAAGATACTAGAGGGAGAACCAAGGATGCTACGAATCTCAAAGTGGTCTGTCTCTCTTTTTGCTGCTAAAAATCCAACAGATTTCGCTGTTTCCCCAGTTGCGGCAATGAGGAGAATTTCTCGAGGAACGGTTCGATGCGATCTCTAGAGAATTGATGCTCGTCGCACATGATGTGGAGTACCCTTGCTGGGTCGGGTCGTGACCACTGGATCGAATACTCCTTCGTAATCTCAGGATCTAAGAAGATCTTCCGGATCATCTCGATGTCGCGTTCAGGCAGCTGTTCTCTTGCACCTGGAATCGCCTCCAATGCGTTCTCAAGGGACCCTGCCTTTTTGATGAGCTGCAGGCTTTTTTTTGGGCCGAATCCCTTGATGCCGCCGTTGAAATCCGTGCCGATGAGGATCGCGATGTCCACGAGCTGCTCCCGAGTGATCTCCAGAGATTTCAATCCAGGCTGCAAACGGATGAGTTCAGGATGGACCGTCGTGTACGCGGTTTTACCGGGAAGCTTCCTTCGCTCCGAAGACGTGAGGTTTCGAACAAGGAAGGGCGTTCCAAAGAGCAGACAGTCGAAATCCTGG
>DATKKD010000108.1:0-1676 GCA_035543435.1 Thermoplasmatota archaeon | reverse complement strand
TTACTGACCAAAGGATGATAGTGTGTTAACGAAATATTTTTCTTAGGAAAACATTGAGATGATCTGCTTAACACGACATAATCATTTTTCGTGATTTCGGAAAGCATCTTCCATTTCAGGTGTGGGACGCCATGGTCGTTTACCCAGGTGATCACCGGGTGATTATACGATCCTTCCAATTCATATCCCTGTTGAGTCCGCAGGTATATTGTTGGATGTTTTCCAGAGTTGAAAAATTTCGATGCATGGGTTTCTTGATTCTGATAATTGACAACGTGGACATTGATATCCGTCTCTTCGCCAGGCGCAATATCTTTAATGTCTAAAAGACCTTGATCAGTCAAGACCATGGCATCGCCTATGACACAATATCTCATTGCTGCAGCGCTGTCACCATCGACCGAACCAAAATTCCCTTGACCAGCGATCAATGGGTACCGTAGCGAGAAATCCTGTGCCATGCGCACCAGGGAGTCGTAGATCGCCTGGTCGCCATGTGGGTGGTACTTCCCCAGGACCTCTCCGACGATGTTCGCGGACTTCTTGTACGGTTTTTCATAGCTCATCCCTTTCTCGTTCATCGCGTACAGGATCCTGCGATGCACGGGTTTGAGCCCGTCGCGGATGTCAGGCAGTGCCCTGCTCATGATGACGCTCATCGAGTAATCGATGAACGCGCGTTTCATCTCGTCTTTAATCTCACGTGGTTGGTCGTTCTTGTTTGCTACTTCGTCTGTCATGGTTCCTCACCTCAGATGTCGAGGTTCACGACTTCTTTTGCGTGCTGTTCGATGAACTCCTTGCGCGGCTCGACTGCCTCGCCCATAAGAATGGTGAACAGTTCGTCCGCCTCGACCGCGTTCTCGATGGTGACCTTCAGCATGATGCGGCAGGTCGGGTCCATGGTGGTCTCCCAGAGCTGATGCGGATTCATTTCACCAAGTCCTTTGTACCGCTGGATGCTCAAGCCAGTCTCCCCGAGCCCTTTTACCTTCTGGGTACGCTCCTGGTCCGAGTATGCGTACTCTACGGTTTTTCCTTTGGTGATCTTGAATAGGGGCGGTTGTGCGATGTACAGGTACCCTTTCTCGATCAGCGGGCGCATGTATCGGAAGAAGAACGTCAGCAGGAGCGTCCTGATATGTTCACCGTCGACGTCGGCATCGGTCATGAGGATGATGCGGTGGTATCGGGCGTTGTCGAGATTGAACTCCTCTGCGATGCCGGTGCCGATCGCGGTGATGAGATGCAGGATCTCTTCGCTTTTCAGGATCTTGTCCATCCTGGCTTTCTCGACGTTAAGAATCTTTCCTCGCAAGGGTAGAATCGCTTGGAACTCCTTATCTCTAGCTTGTTTGGCCGAGCCTCCGGCCGAATCCCCTTCCACAAGATAGATCTCTGATTGGCTCGGGTCTTTGCTTGAGCAGTCAGCAAGCTTTCCAGGGAGCGCTGAGGATTCCAGTAATCCCTTGCGTCGGGTGAGCTCCCGTGCTTTACGTGCCGCTTCTCGTGCCTTGCTGGAGAGCACGGCCTTCTCGATGATGACGCGGGCGACCGGTGGGTTCTCCTCGAAGAACTCTTTGAGCTTCTCGGCGGTGATGCTTTCGGTGATGGCGCGCACCTCCGAGTTGCCGAGCTTTGACTTGGTCTGCCCCTCGAACTGCGGGTGGCGGACC
>DATKKD010000107.1:0-1316 GCA_035543435.1 Thermoplasmatota archaeon | reverse complement strand
AAATGAATAATTCATCGTGACTTTGTCGTCAGTTGGGATGATATGTGCCTGTGCCGAGAGGGACACAAGCGACAGGCTGGCGATCAAAACCGCGAACAGTTGCGTTAAAATTTTTCGAGCTTGAGCCTTGTTGTTCTTCATGAAATTATCCCCTATCTATTCATTAATACAGGCACCGGTATATAAACATGGGCGTCCTACCGAAGCATCATACCTTTGGCAGACGTGTTTATCATAACACGGTCGTATATAGGGATTTCGCTTCTTTACATTGACCGACGATAGACCCTTTTGAGGGCTATTGAGAAACAAGAAGTGTTGAGGATGCTGTCAACACAATCCTTTGACCCGGAAACAGCGGAGAGGTTTTTCTGGGGCGAGTCGATGCACCGGTGTTGGTGTGTGTTGCGTGACTGGCGTGCTAGCCGGTGATTTCTGTGGCGAGGCATAGCGTCTCATACGCTGTTCATAGGCGAACACTCGTGCGATGCTCTCGATCTCTTCCAACGAACTCTCATCTGAAACCGCTCCCACAATCTTCACGGACAAGAACTTTCACCTCCTCTTGCTAGACTGATACTAGCATGTACCTATTTGTCATTACTTGGATATAAAGCTTTTGAAAAAGACAGCAGGAACCATGAAAGATTAGGGGACAACCCTACCGGTCCTGTGGGAACGGCAGATACAAAAAACCAAGCAAATACCCTTTCTGAAAAGCGGTCGCCTTGCCCACGTTCACAATCACGTTCATCAACCCAAGTCCGAAGAGATGCGAGGTCTTCATGACCACCACCTCCTGCCCGGGCTCGATCACCGGGATCGTCCCCGACCGATACCGTTGCGACTCCGCGACAAAATACCCGCCCAGCAGCGTCGACAACCAGTCAACCTCCACAGCATCCCATGTTCCGAGATTCTTCACAGAGGCTGTGATACCAAGACCACCCTTAATGGTGACCTGAAGCGGCGGTTCTTCATATCCCCCTGACAGCTCTCTGAGCGGATACTGATACACGCTCATGTTCTTGGAAATGACCGACGGGGTATCGGTAGCGGGGTCATGGTTTTGCGAGTAAGCCGGCACAACAAGAACAATCAACCCAACAAAAACGAACATAGACATTATCAGAACGGTTTTGCGCGCCATAATATTCCCCAAGAGGTACGACCAATCTCCTATAGAGGGCGCATCCTATATAAATATACTCTTCTCAACACCCTTCATTATAGAAAATTATAAAAATAAATACACAGGTTCAGAGTGTGCAGAGTGGGAGTAGGACATGGCGACGGTAGAACCAGGGCCGGATGCG
>DATKKD010000106.1:0-7067 GCA_035543435.1 Thermoplasmatota archaeon | reverse complement strand
GGTCCAGTCGGTCCAGGTGCGATTGTCGTTGGAGTACTGATAGTAGAGCGCGACTTCTGAAACCCCGCTGCCGTTGCTGTCGTTCACCGACGCGGTCACCGTGAAATTCCCAGTGGTGATCACATGGTTCTGCCCGGGGGGGACTCCGATGACGACGTTGAGGCTTGTTCCGAGATCCTTCCCGACGCTGAGCGCCTCGGTGGTGCTGATGACGTTGCGCACATTCCCCACGATGTCCGTAATTCTGAAATACACGTAGTACAGCTGTCCTGGAGTCATCCGTTGCCAATCTGTGGCGTCCAGCTGCCAGGTCGCGGAGTACGATGATGTGTTGATGTCCGAGGCGATCGTCTTCCAGGTGGAATCGAAATTTGGCCGGTACTGGATCATGTCGAGCTGGAAATCATCCGTGAACGTGGTGGAGAGTTGCGGCTGCTCATTGAACCAGAGCGTCTCACCTGAGAAACCAGGGAGACTAGGGATCGTCCAATCATACAAGAACGAGACATCTCCTGAGGCGGGCAGCGACTCGTTGTTGCCGGCATTGTCATACGCCACCGTGGCAAGCTGGAAATAGCCGCCATCCTGCGTCGGGTCGTCGGTGAAATTAAATTGCCATTGCGGCTTCTGCGATGTTGAATTCGCAAAATAAATCCATGATG
The DNA here is from genome assembly GCA_035543435.1 of Thermoplasmatota archaeon. Classification (GTDB taxonomy): domain Archaea; phylum Thermoplasmatota; class E2; order DHVEG-1; family DHVEG-1; genus SM1-50. The sequence goes on along the minus strand of DATKKD010000106.1, from coordinate 6,405 downwards.
TACCGGTGAAATTATCGACGGGGGAGTAGCGGTAATACAACCGTACGTATCTCACCCCGCTCGCGTTACTGGCACTGGTTGTGTTGTCCCACGCGACAGCATTGATAGGGATGTACAGTGATGTTGTATTGTATTTGCTTTTGAGGGAGGAGATGATGCGGGAACTTGGTGGCTGAGTATCCTGCTGGAAGGAGAAAGCAAGAGACCGAAGATTCCCTGCGAGGTCGCTGATATTGAACGTAAGCCCACGCAACGCCGTGATGTTGCGATAATCGCTGAGTTGTGAGATGTTCACGTCTATCGTCTGGATGCTGGTGGTCCCGTTGATCCCCGTGCAGGGGGCGCTTCTGGTCACCACGTGGGTCACATTATGTGCGACGTAATTTAGCCGGTAGGTTGCAGAGCTAACCAGAAGTCCTGTGCCATTATCCTTGACTTTAATCGTGAATTCCGGAACAATCTGGTTCACCCAGACACTTGAATACTGGTTCGGGATTAATGAACTGCGGTCAATGTATGGCGGGGTGATATCCTGGATGAACGTGATATTCCATGAGAGCAACTGCGGGTTCACCGAACCGTTGCTTGCCCAGAGGTCGGCTCGTAAACGGATAGTGCGTCCCAGTGTCGCATTCGCCACCACGACGGCAGCGCCGCTCGTCAATGATTTGATGATGTTGTCGTGGGAATCAAGGAGACGAAACGTGATGCTGTTCAAACCGGAGGTCTCATTCGTCACGGCATAGAACGACTTCCACCAGTATCCCTTGGGGAGGGTGATTGGTTTTGAAATGACGGTGCCGTTCACCTGTGTGTTCGGGACAAAGTAGTTACCTAGGGAGTAGACCTCGCCGCTATCATCACCGAAGAACACGAGGCCGTTCGATGTAATAGGATCGGTGGTGATCAATTGAATTTTTGTTGGATACTGCCAAGAGAAATCCTTCGAGGAGGTGTTCAGTGCCGTGAGTGTGCCTCCCGGGATGTTGACGTAGAGGTAACCACCGCTGTACGCTGGGGATGACAAGAGCAGGGAAGGATGCAGGGGTGCTCGCCCGAGGATCGTCACCGACCAGAGTCGAGTATTGTCTTTGGAGACGTCAAACGCGCTGATGTTCCAATCAGGGGATACCACGTAAAGGACGCCGCCGGCAATCACCGGTGTCGTCTGGGCATAGGAGAAGGTCGGGTTCCCCAGATGGCTCCAGCGGTTATATTTTTGATTTCCGAGGAGCGACTGCCAACGAATCTCGCCGCTTTTCAGGTCCACAGCAGAAAGCATCACTTGCGTTTTTTTGATTAAATCGAGACGCGGAAAGAACATGGGAACGGTATTGTTTTCGCTTACTACATAAACGGTGTTGTCGTAAATGACCGGTGCGGCCTTTCCGATAGTGCCCACGCTCGTGTTCCACAAGAGTTCCCCTGTCGTGGCGTCGAGCGCGAACAGACTATCATTGAGGTCGTTCATGCATCCCACGACGACCGTCCCGTTGGAGTACGCGGGTGTGGAGAAGCTCCAGCTCGGATGGGAGGGTTTGGGGTCGGAGGGGAACGTGAAGCTCCATTTCTTGGCCCCGGATTCAAGATCCAAAGCAAGGACTTCATTGTTGACTTGATATCCAGCAAAGGATTCATCCCCGCTCCAGCCGGTGAGATACACGTACCCATTCGCAATGGTAGGTGACCCCCAGTAGCAGAGCGAGGAGGTATCGTTATACACCCAGGGGTTAGAGCTCGGATCATCCTTGTTAAAACCTAACACATAATTTGGATACCCGAGTCTCCCTGTCGCGACGACAAGATACTGACCTGAGATGGCGGGTGACCCGACAATTCCACTTTGATATTTACCAAATTTATCGAAGGGCTGGACCTTGTAGAAGTTTTGATTGTTCGTGGAATACTCCTTCCCGATATTGCTCGTGGGCACATCGATTTTCGAGTAGCGAATTATCCTTCCGAGACCGTCCGTATTCTTTAACTGTGAGGCGACGTAGAGCGATTGGCCATTCAGCACCATGGAGACGGGTGTTTCGTTCCAGGTGGGATCAAAATAGACGCTGTACCAGTAGCGATCATCGGTTAGCACGGCACTCCCTGTGGACGCACGGGTGTTGCTCGGGTTCTGGCCGAACATCGGCCAGTCTCCTCGCACCAAGCTGATGTTTACGCTGCCGTAGTTGACCTCGACATTGTCCTTTTCCTCGACCCGCAAGTCCGAATGGAAATGATCTTGCCATCGATTGCCGGTCTGCCAGGTCACCGTCCAGTTATAGAGACTTGGGGTGACGGTTGGGTCGTTGGTAGAGAGGTTCGCTTGTAGTTTGATATTCGTATAGTAATTTTTTAGTGGTGTCAGGGATACGGGTGGAGTGGAGAAGCCCTCTTCATTTCCATTGAGTAGGGAATTCGACACGGGAACGTATGTCCCCGCGCTATTGTATAAAATTTGATAGGTGATGTTGGTGCCAGCCGGGGTGTCATCCTTCCAGTCGAGAAGCTCCCAATAGCCGGTGTTCGAGGTCAGGTCGATGGTCGAGGTCGTCTGCACATACCCATAGCCTGTCCTATATAACCCTGTCCTCAGTGATTGGAGCAGGATATAATCTGAATACAGAGTACACGTGAGCGTTGGTCTGACCCCGTACGCGACCACGCAAAGGTCAATGTAGTTATTGTCGTCTAACGCTTCTTCTAGCTGGGTTTCATTGATGGTTCGCATCAAAGTCTGATACTCGGTATCGGTGTTGAATGCGAGACTCACCCACCCACTCATAAGGGCGCCGTAGTGCCAGTAATACATTTCAATCCTCTGGGCATTCACCGCTTTTCCGTACCATTGAACCGTTAAATCACCGATTACTTCGGCAGGGCCGCTAAGCTGAAATCGGAAATAATGAATAACGTTTTTTTGTATGCCTGAGGAGGACGTCCACGCGTAGTTCGGGTGATTCGGGTGCCCAGGCACGCGGGTTTCATTCTTGGCGTTTAACGCATCGTAGTCGGTGTCGCCGAACTCATTCCTTGATACACCGAGTCTGGAGGGCGACAGGAAGAAAGACCCGGGTCGTCCGAACCCAAACAATTGTCCCGTTATAGAGAAAAAAGTAGTTTTGGCATAGGCCTTATGGTTGGCAGTGGTCGCAAAGGAGTAGTTCTGTTTTGTGACCCCGTGGTTTATTACCATATGAGCTGAGTTTGTCGTGCTATCGCGGGTGCATCCACTGGTGGCATCCAAAAATTGGATGGAGTTGTTGTCATGAAAATCATCGGTGTAGATTCCATCGTCGATATCGACATGACTGCTGGCAACGACGCGGCTGGGAAAAAGGGATCCAACAAGAAGGACAATGACAATACTACCCGTAAGGGAGAGCTTCAGTGCCCGATCCAGTCGCATGTTTATCTCCATATTTTAATTTTTATTTGACTATATAACACTTTCTGTAAGTGTTTTAGGGGGTTCTGAACAAGGATGATATATCATCATATCTTTATATTATATGTTTATATATTATTTTTGGAGTTGTTTTTTGATTGAGGTCATCCCAAAATAGTATCCTTTTCACACTTAATAAGTTTTTTAATATACCAAAGGGGAAATGAACATTCAAGATCAAAAGACCTTCCCTTTCGAAAAAAACCTAGTACAGGAAACGATTACGAGAGTACAACCTGTATATCCATGACATTCGTTCCAGTGGAACCAGTGAGGATTGCATCATGAAGCAGCGAAAAAAACGTGTTCGAATCGTTCTTTTGTAAAAAAAGGGAAGGCTCTAACCGTTCCTCCCTTGCCCGGGAAAGCGTCGCACCATCAGCTATGGCTCCGGCCGCATTGCTGTTGCCGTCGACCCCGTCAGTCCCTAGCGATGCGACGACAAGCCGTGTCCCTTCAATCTCGCTGACACAACTGAGAACCAGTTCCTGATTCCGACCGCCGACTCCGTCGCCTCTGATCGTGACCGTCGTCTCCCCGCCGCTAATAAGAGCTATGTTTTTTCCGGCATGATAGTGCCGAGCCTTCAGGATGAGATCTCGGCCGACGGCACGTGCCTCACCAGTCAATGTCGTGGAGAGAAGGACGGGCGTATACCCAAGTGCCTTGGCTTTTTTTACAGCATGGTCACAGGCAAGCTGATTGCTGGCGACTACCAACGTGCGAACGGAGCGGAAGCAAGGGTCCCCTTCCTTCAGCGTTTCTGGAACCGACCCTGCGATTCCTGCCTCGATGATTCCTCGAACGCTCCCCGGGACACGATCCCAGAGCCGGTATCGGAAGAGGACGGCTTTCGCATCGGAGAAAGTCGTCGGATCAGGTGATGCCGGGCCAGACGCGATTGCCGACAAAGAATCATGGACGACATCGGAAAGGATGAGCGTGAACACCGAGGCGTTCGTGTACTGAACAAGCTTACCGCCCTTGACCTGCGACAAGTGTTTCCGAACGGCATTCAGCTCATGGATGTCGGCGCCGGAGTTTTGGATGAGTTCTATGGTGACGCGGAGGTCCTCAAGCGGGACCAACGGCTTGCAAAGGAGTGATGACCCTCCCCCTGAAATAACCATGATGACACAATCACGAGTACCACACTGCTCCAAGAGCGAGAGTATCTTTTCAGTACCACGGATGCTCCCTTCATCAGGCAGCGGATGCCCACCAGCCACGACCTCCACATCCTTGCAAGGCATCGTCGCAGACGAATCGTTCGTAATCACGACGCCTCGTGAGACAGGGATCGCATCGCAGACCGCGCGCGCCATCGGGACGCTTGACTTTCCGAACCCGATGACGTACACATGATCAAACTTTGAGAGATCGACTGTTTCAGCGCCCAGCAGGAGATGCTCTTTCTGGAACACCTCAGCCACGACCTGATAAGGGTCGACAGCCTCGACCGCAGCAGTCAGTATCTCCAAAGCATCCTTGCGTTTCTTGCGTAAATCCTTCGTCGCACCGTTCGCGACGAGCTCATCACCATTCTTGAGGCGCATATTCACAAAAAATAGGTTATTTCCCCATATCAAGCTGTCGCATCAGGTTACGTCGCATCTTCCGGTCGCTGGAAAACCCCTTCATCATTCTCTTCGTCATGTTGTAGTACTTCAGAACCTCTTTCACGTCCTTGTTCTCCACTCCGGCACCCCGTGCGATCCGCTTGATGCGCGACGCCTGGATGAGCTCCGGGTTCTCCCGCTCATGGTTTGTCATAGAATCGAGGATGATACGGAAGCGTTTCAGCTTCTGCTGCGTCTCATCCATGTCCACGCTCTTCAACCGACCAGAGAGACCACCAGGGAGCATCTCCGCGACCTTTGACAGCGGCCCCATGCCGGAGATCATGTTCATCTGCTCGTACATATCGTTCAAATTGAACTTGCCGGACATCATCTTGCGCGCCGTCTTCTCGGCATCCTTCCCTTTCATGCTCTCCTCGGCACGCTCAAGTAAGGATTTGATGTCCCCCATCCCAAGCAGCCGGGAGATGAACCCCGAAGGGTCGAACCTCTCAAAATCGGTGGAATGTTCACCGGTTCCGACAAACACGATAGGTGCACCAACCTCGGACGCAGCGCTCAGCGCACCGCCTCCTTTCGCGGTTCCGTCAAGTTTCGTGAGCACAATACCGGTGATGCCGATCGCGTCATCGAAGGCCTTCGCCTGGGGGCCTGCCTGTTGCCCCATGGCAGCGTCCATGACAAGGAGTTTTTCATCGGGCTTGGTCGTCTTGAAGATATCCTTCATCTCCTCAATCAGGTCATCCTCCAATTTATGACGACCGGAGGTATCCACGATGATCACGTCAGCGGCTCGTTTGAACTTGTTGAGCCCTTCTTTGATGACATGGACGGCATTCTTCTCGGTTTTATCACCGTAGAACGGCACCTCCACCTGTTCAGCAATCTGCTTCAATTGTTCGTACGCAGCTGGCCGATGCACGTCACCAGCGATGAGCGCAGGACGCAAACCCTTTCGTTTGAAATAAATCGCAAGCTTCCCGCAACTCGTGGTCTTCCCCTGGCCATAGAGCCCTACCATCATAATGACTTGTTTCTTGATTGGAAGCTCTCGGGACGCTCCCACGATCTTAACAAGCTCATCATACACGATATGGATGACATGCTCCCGGTTGGTCATTCCTGCAGGTGGTTTTTCCTCTAACGCCCGCTGTTCGATTTTCTTGGAAAGCTCAAGCACAAGCTTGACATTGACGTCAGCCTGTAGAAGCGCGCGTTGGATATCCCTGACGACTTCTTTGACGAGTTTCGCATCGACATGGACCGCGTTCGCTATCTTTTTAATCGTACGTTTCAGAGAATCCCCGAGATTATCAAGAACCATAGCGATCTACCCTGGGACATACAACAATAAGGATTAAAAGCTATCGAACGTATGTGCAA
>DATKKD010000105.1:0-10265 GCA_035543435.1 Thermoplasmatota archaeon | reverse complement strand
CTCAAGGAAGAGCTGAATGTGAAAACAGTCACCTATGCGAAGAACTCGGAAAACTTCATGGTGAAAACCGTGAAGCCAAACTATGCACGCCTCGGCCCGAAGTACAAGCAGAAGGCAAAGACCATCGTCCAGCGTCTCGAGATTCAAGACACGCATAAACTTTATGAGGAACTCATAAAAAAGAAAAAAATCACCCTTGAGATTGACGGTGAGACCATCGGCCTGAAGAAAGAAGATTTTGACATCGTCGAGCAGGAAAAAGAGCATATCGCGAAAACCGCAGTCAACGATATCACCCTGTTCGTGGATACGACCGTCACCCCTGAGCTTGAAGCGGAGGGGCTCACCCGGGAGCTCATCAGACGGATTCAGTCGATGCGTAAGGAGCTCAATCTTCATGTGGAGGACCAGATTCTTGTTGAAATCAAGGTCGATCCAGCGAAACAAGCCGCGTTACGAGAATGGATGAGCCACCTCAAAGAAGAGACACGGTCAAAAACGGTGGTGTTTGCCGAGGCACCGCAGGGGACGCTTGTACGGACATGGACCATCGATGACCTGACAGTCGACATCGGCGTCCAGAAAGAGGCAGGAGCATTACCTGCGAACAAAGCTTAAATACGCAATACACGATTTTTTGAAGGCTCATTTAGGTTGTGGATGATGTATGGGATGCAAAAAAAAGAAGTGTATTTTAGAAAAGACCAAGGGTTCCTTAAGGTCTGTTGTACCTCTTGAGTCTCTTCTGGCATTCGTGACTTTCTTCCTCTGTTTAAGTACGTGGATATCAGCTGCCGATGCGTCGATGTATATCCCTGCGTCGCCACAGGGGCCGCAGCATGGTTTTGTCAACATAAACTATCCTTATGAGATCACGACGATGAATGAGAACGCGTCGTGGTTGTTCGACTGGGGCGACGGGACGACCTCAAACTGGCTTCGCCTCCAGAATGCGTCCACCTCCATTCTGCAAACCCATCAATGGTCTCATGAAGGGGCGTACTTAGTTAAGGTGCTATTTCGAAGCTCTTCCTCGTCAGACAGCATCTGGTCTGATCCGTTGATGGTCGTCATAGCTTCTGTGACTGCCGCAGATTTCCCAGCGAAACCGGTCCTCACCTCCGGACCCGTGGAGGGGTTAAATGGATCAATGTATACGTATGCCGTTACAGCGACGGACCCGCATGGGAATCGTGTGCGGTGCCGTTGTGACTGGGGTGATACAAAGAACCTTTCAGCATGGACGAGCTTGGGTTCGATAGGGGGAACAGTTGTCTTGACCCATCGCTGGAACTCCTCGGGGAATTATTCCTTGCGATTCCAATCTAGCAATGAATATGGCCTCAATTCATCTTGGTCAACGCCAGTCTCTGTGGTGATACGGACCCCCTCTGAGACCAACCAATCGGTCACGAACCTTCTTCTTGTGAATGGTATCACTGATTTTCTCATCTATCATCCGGATCATACCGGGGTTTTTTTGAATACCACCTCGGGAGCATCAACTCCAATAGTCTGGCGTGGCGAAGGAATCTATTACCTCGATGATGACAATGACGGACACTGGGATTATAGTTACAACCCTTCGCAAGGATTGATTGAACCGTTGGCATCACCGATGGCGACGACTATAAAGACTTCCCAATTCCAGGTCCCGTGGCTTCTCATTTTTATTATTGTAGGCATCGTCGTTGGAGTGGTTGCGATTCTCGTTGTCTTAGTGAAAACCGGGTACTTATACGTGTATGAGGAAGTCGTGGAAAAAAAATAAAGGGATCCTCCGAACCAAATATATTTGAGATAACTCTTCTTACCTTCCGTTCATGATTTGTCTTGGGATCGAGGGCACCGCGCATACCATCGGCGTGGGTGTCGTTAAAGCAGTGAAGGGGAGGTGCATCGTACTTTCGAACCTCATGAACACCTACCTCCCCGAAAAAGGAGGGATTCATCCGAGGGAGGCGGCGAACCATCATGCCTCCCAGGTTGCTGGCCTTATCCAAGCGTCGGTTGAACACGCGCAGGTCCAGTACTCTCAGATTGATTTGGTAGCATATTCCCAGGGCCCTGGTTTGGGTCCTTGTCTGCGTACCGCGGCGACCGCGGCACGCGCTCTCGCACTCTCCCTTGAGAAACCACTCATCGGGGTAAATCACTGTGTCGCTCACCTCGAAATCGGACGAGGGACCATCCCGGAATGCAAAGACCCCATCCTTTTGTATGTTTCAGGGGCCAACACCCAAGTTATCGGTTTTGCGGAGGGGAAGTACCGGGTATTCGGGGAGACCCTTGACATCGGGATTGGGAACTGCCTGGATAAATTCGGTAGATCCCTCGGGATGCAGTTTCCCTGCGGCCCAAAAATTGAGCAGTACGCGAAGAAAGGGACCGCCTACCTCGAACTGCCGTACACGATCAAAGGGATGGACATCGCCTTCTCCGGGCTGCTGACCACTGCTGAGGAATACGCGCGACGGGGAAACCGCTTAGAGGATATCTGCTATTCCATGCAGGAGACGGCCTTCGCTGCCCTCACGGAGGTAACGGAGCGTGCGATGGCGCATACCGAGAAGCACGAGGTGCTGCTCGGTGGCGGCGTGGCAGCGAACACACGGCTGCGGACCATGGTTGAGATCATGGCACAGGAGCGAGGAGCAAGATTCTTTGTCCCTGCGAAGGGCCTCTGCGTCGACAACGGCGCTATGATTGCCTGGCTCGGGTATCTCATGCACCAGAGCGGTATCCGTATGAGCCTGAATGACAGCATCATTAATCAACGGTTCCGCACTGACATGGTGGAGGTGACCTGGCGTGACTGACAAGATCCTTTATCGAGGGGCTGAGGCAGAGATTTGCCTCACCGCCTATCACCAGAAGCAGATGGTGCAGAAACGCCGGGTGAAGAAATCCTATCGGATCAAAGAGATCGACGCGCAGCTGATCTCCTTTCGAACAAAAGAGGAAGCAAAACTCATCACCCTCGCTCGCACCTGTGGCGTTTCCGTTCCGTTGATCTATGACGTTGATCTTGTGGGCGGTGTCATTACAATGGAATACTTGCGTGGGAAACGGATCAAGGATATCCTGAATTCACTTGGTGAGAGGGATCGAGTGCGCATCTGCCGCAAGATCGGTGAAAGCATCGCACTCCTCCACAACCACGATATCATCCATGGGGATCTCACGACTTCGAACATGATCTTACATGATGATCGGATTCATTTCATTGATTTTGGATTAGGGAGCATCAGCACGGAGCTTGAGGCGAAAGGCGTGGATTTGCACGTGCTCATGGAGGCGTTCGAGTCGACACATTCGAAGTACCCGGACTGCTTCGAACGGGTATTTGAAGGGTACGTAAAGGCGTTCCAAAGGGATGCATCAGACGTGAAGAAGAAGATAGATGATATCGTTCGACGGGGGCGGTATAGATGAAGACCATGTATTTTGTCACCAGTAATAAAGGAAAGGTGGTTGAGGCGGCCGGCAAGCTTGCACCGCTCGGTTTTCGCGTTGTGCAAAAGGATCTGGGGTATCCTGAGGTCCAGGCTGACTCACTTGAGGAGGTCGCCCAGTACGGGGTAGAACAGGTATGTGAGCGTTTTGAGAAGCCGTTCATGCTGGAGGATGCCGGGGTGTTCATCCAGGCGCTCGAGGGGTTCCCGGGGGTGTACTCGAAGTACGTGTTCTTTACGATAGGGCTCCCAGGGATTCTGCGTCTGCTTCAGGACGTGCAGAACCGGTCCGCAGTGTTTCGTTCGGTGTACGCCTTCCACGAGCCGGGGAAGAAACCATTACTCTGCACCGGGGAGTGCGAAGGCACCATCATCCAGGAATGCCGTGGCATGAACGGATTCGGGTACGACCCGCTGTTTGTTCCGAAGGGGGCGACGAAGACCTTTGCGGAGATGACCATGGAAGAGAAGAATCGATTCTCACATCGTGCGAAAGCCCTTGAGATGCTGGTCATGGAATTAACAAAACGCTCGTAAGAACTATCTTTGCCATTCGATAAATAAGAGAAAAAAACTTTATATCTGTTGGTTTGTATAATACATATTAGGGATTTTTCACATGAATCGAAAACCTATCACAGGATGTGTCCTCATAATACTGCTTCTCGGTACCGTCCCATTGACTTTTGCGCACCCGATGGGTCCTGCGACGAGTGAGACTCTTAAGGCGGATGCTGGGTCATCTCTCAAAGGGAATGCGACCTGCGATGGGTACACGCTATTCGGCGTCATCACCTTGAATATGGATGATTACTTTCCTTTACTTATCGACATGAAAGGGAATGAAATTAAGCGGTGGAACGCCACCCCTGACCCTGCGAAAATGCTCCCCGGTGGATCCATCATCGCTGCGACCGGAGACTATTACAAAGAGGCGGATAACACGAATCTTTCGCAGTTGGATTGGAACGGCACCATCGTCTGGGATTTCAGCCATTGGGTTCAAGTGAATGGTCAGTGGATGGCGCGGGAGCACCATGATTTCCAGCGGGAGGGTAACCCGGTGGGGTACTACGCTCCGGGTCAGGATTTTGTCCCTCAAGGAAAAACGCTCGTCCTTGCTCATCAGACCCTCATCAACCGCAACGTGAGCTGGAGGCCTATCATCGATGACGTCATCTATGAGGTGAATTGGAATGGGACGCTCACCGGGTTCGAGTGGCATGCCTCGGACCATATCGACGAGATGGGGTTTGATGCGAACGCGCGGTTCAGTATTTGGTTACGGCCCGGAGGCCCAGGCATCCTCATAGGGTGTGTGCCTGGTGATTGGTTGCATCTTAACACCATTGCCCTCTTGGGTGAAAACAAATGGTACGACCAGGGGGACGAGCGGTTCAACCCGAACAACATCATGATCTGCTCGCGTCAGGCGAGCTTCATCGCCATCGTAAGCAGGGAGACCGGGAAAATCGTGTGGAGGTACGGACCTGATTTTCCCTCCTCGGACAATGGTTCGAAAGTGGGCAGGCTCATCGGGCCGCATGATGCCCATCTCATCCCGAAGGGTCTGCCAGGTGAAGGGAATCTCCTGATTTTTGACAATGGAGGCATCGCAGGGTACGGCACGTTTGGGCTGTCAAGGTATTACCGTTTCTATTCCCGGGTGGTCGAGTTCAACCCGATCACGTTCGACGTGGCGCAGGAATATTCCCATAGGACGGGTTTCTACCCCTATCCACGGAGCGGTGACTATCATCATTTGTTCAGCTTCACCATGTGCTCGGTGCAGCGGCTCCCCAACGGCAACACCTTGGTGTCGGAGGGGTTGTCAGGACGCATCTTTGAGCTTTCGCCAACAAACCAGATTGTCTGGCAATACGTCTACCCAGATCCCCACTATGTCATCTACCGAGCGTATCGGATTCCACCGGAATGGGTCCCAGGGAACCCAGCAGGGTACCCATCCTGGGAAGGGTAGAGCTTTATTTCGAAACACAGGTATAATTACATATAATACAAGGGCGATAGTCTTTTATGAGTAATGACCGGGCTGCGAAAAAAATTGATTTCTCCTTCACGAGCGTCAGCCGACTGTTCGTCCTGATTGTTGTCGTCGTGCTCTGCTATGCGTGCGCGTTTTTCATCCCGATAGTGTTTCTCTATGAGGTCACGCGATTGCTTCATTTCAGTTCCTTGCTACATCTGTTCCTTTTTAGCCTCGCGGTAGTGGTCTCCTATCTTCTCCTGGTGTTTTCCATGATACTGTTCTCAACGATCTTCATCCGCGTCCTCCGTGTGAGGTACACAGAGGGAGTCTACGGGACCACGATTAAGGACAAGACTTCTTTCAAATTCATTCTGAGCTACGCGTTGTATTTCCCAACCTACAAGGTCATTGGTTTTTTGAATATGCCTCCAATCAAAGTGGTGTTCCTGAAGATGATCGGGTGCAAGATAGGGAGGAACGTGGTACTTGCTGCTGACGAATGGATCTTTGACCCGTATGTCACCGAAATCGGTGATAACACGACGATCGGAGCCCGCTCCATCATCACAGGTCATATCGGTGAGGGTGGTCGCGTGTATATTAAAAAAGTGAGAATAGGGAACATGGTCCTTATCGGTGGCGACGCGATGATCATGCCTGGGGTCACGATTGAGGATAACGTGGTGGTGGGTGCAAAAAGCCTGGTGCTGAAGGACCAGGTGCTGAAACAAGGTAAAGTGTACGCCGGGATTCCTGCCCGTGAGATTGCCAGCGGTGAAACAATAGGGTGATAGTTCTGTATCACACGAAGATATGTTAATGTACATTCAATGATTATGAGTTTTCCAAGGGGACAATACGATGGTTGATTATGCAACGTACATGGGTATGTTTGATACTCAGCTACAAATGTATCTGCCGCAGGAAAACACGCCGTTGTATGACGCCCTCGTCAGACCAAAAGACCTGTTCAGGATCCCGCTGCGTGACGCAGAACAGCTTCAGTTCAAGTGCATCAAACAGGCGTTCATCCATAACTACCACAACAATCAGTTTTATCATCGTTTCTGCACCGAGCAGAAGGTCACCCCTGAGGATCTTAAGACAAACCAGGATTTGACCAAGATACCGCTCATTCCTGATAAGTTCTTCAAGGATTATCCACCGGGGAAGGATTTCGCTGTGTGGTTGGGCAACATCTACACGGGGCAGCTGCCGCACATCACGATTCGGCAGAAGAACCCGTCCTTCGATGACGTCATTAAGGCGTTCAATGAGGCTGGGATTATCGTCTGCTACAGCAGCGGTACGGGGGGGCGGTACACCTTCATCCCTAGGAACCAGCAGACGTTTCTGAATGCTGAATACGCGCTCGCCAAGACCCTCGTTGGCATGGCGTACCCCTTATGGAAATATGATATGTACGGGTATCTCCTCATGCCGAACCCGAAGAAGAACTTTATTTTCGCAGGGAAGGCTCTTGAGATTTATTTTGATGCGGTGAAGGATGTCAAGGTCGCTATTGACCGTGAGGTTACTACGGAGCTTGTCCAGATGACCATGGGGAATGTTCCAGGGCTGAAAAGCAAGATCGTCCGCTATCTCTCATATCGTCAGCAGAAGAAGATGGTGGATAAGATCCTGGCATGGTTGGAGGAGCGTGACAAGGCGAAGGACACCATCGCACTCCTGGGGGCGCCCTACATCCTGTATATGGTCATGGAAAAACTCAAAGCAGAAGGGAAGAGTTATGATTTCAGTGAGCGTGGCGGTGTCGCCACGGGTGGTGGATGGAAAGGTCTGAGGAACATCACGTCCACGGAGTTTCGTACCGAAGTCCATAAAGTCCTCGGGATCTCAGAGAAATGGGTGTTCGATGTTTATAGCATGGTTGAGGGGAACGGTTGGATGATCCACTGCCCGGAGGGGCACTACCTCCATGTCCCGTACTCCTACTATAAGGCGCTTGTCCTTGACAAGGAATTCAAGCCGATAGGGTTCGGTGAATGGGGCCGCTTCGCATTCCTTGACGGTATCGCGACCAGTCATCCGAGTTTCATCATCACGGGCGACATGGTGAAACTCCATGAGCATTGCCCGGTCTGTGACCGACCAGGCCCAGTGCTTGAACCTGAGGTGCAGCGCGCAAAGGGAGAGGATTTCCGAGGGTGTGCTGAGGAAGTCCGACGGATGCTTTCATCTGATGTTGGCCATTAATGAGATGCCGGAGAAACAAGTACATCATCCAGACAAAGATATCGAGAATTGTGATAGTTTCTGATTCTAGTTTTTTATTAATAAAGAGAAATGTACGGGGGACGAGATTTTGACTCGAAGTTCAAATCTTACTTTTTTTTATGTAATTATTACCCGATTCACCTACTATGATGTCGTATCATTGATAAGAACGATCCTGTAACGGGCTTTATTTTCCTTGAGTCTCCGAATTGCATCGTTAATTCGTGTCATGGGATATAGCTGCATATGTCTTGAGCGGGGAGTTCGTCCTTTTTCCTTTGCAGCATATCCACAAACAGTTGAATGAATTGTTTTCAAAGCTTGTTCCTCCTCAATACAGAGAATATTACATATTTGTACATATCTATTTCAAATTTTGGTTCGTCAATTTCGGCTAAAAATTTCTAATTTTATTTTAAATATTCTTATAATAATTCCTGCAAATTCATTTAATTCCTGTAAAAATGATGAAAAAGTGCAGGGGACGAGATTTGAACTCGCGGACCTCTACAGGACAAGACTCTGAATCTTGCGCCGTTGACCATGCTTGGCTACCCCTGCGTGATTGTGTGAGTTCTATGAGATTCTTGGTATTGTAGTTTGTCTGTATATACATATGGTTTAAATATTTCATGACTCATTGCCCCCTCCGCAATATGGCCCGAGTAGTGTAGCCTGGTAACATATGGGACTGTGGATCCTCTGTGCCGGGTTCAAATCCCGGCTCGGGCCCCTTTTTCTTTTTTTCATATTGAATTTCGTATTAAAAACCATTTCAATGCTTTCCCTCCTTTATTTTTATTAGTTACAAACATTTAAATAATGATATCAGATAGCAAATGCCAAGGAGGAATATGAAGTATGATGAAAAAAAAGAGCATAAAAGTTAGTATTTTAGTGGTAATGATACTACTGATTTTCCCTGTATCAGTGGCATCAGCAGAGCCTATACTTGAAATAACAAGTATTACAGGTGGATTTGGGGTGCATGCAACCATTAAAAATGCGGGAAACATGACTCCGAATACCATCAATTGGACTATCAATATCAAAGGCGTCCATGTTTTATTCCCGCCTGCCGGTACAAAAACGGGGCATTTCAATGGAATTGCACCAGGAGAAAACCACACCATATCCACATGGGCTTTTGGTTTCGGCCCTGTCAATGTGACTGTGACTGTCACTGGTTCAAGTCCATCTGTGAACCCTCCACCAACAAACCCACCAGCAGGTCATTTGACAAAAATAATCTTCTTCTGGGTGTTGCCTAATTAAGCCATAGCAGTGACCTGAAGATTATATTCAAGGAAACTATGGGAGAAGGTGCGTACACAACCTCCTCTTCTTTTCTTTTTTTTCTTTTGCATCCAACAATAAACCATGTCAATGTTCATCTTGTACAAGAAAAATGTTTATTTAGCCCTGTCGTATTTGGGTCGACTCGGAGGTTAGATCAACATTTTTACTTCTTTCCTCCCTAAAGGTCTAATCTCCCATAATCCTTTTTATTGAAACCGTGTCAATGCTTTCCCTTTCTTTAGATACATTTGTTCCTAAAAGTTAGGTACTCTCTGGATATGTTTTTAAAGGGGAACAGTGTTATAAAATTGTTTTGGGGCGAAAAGATATGAATAAATACCCTCTGTTTTTGCATTGTTTTGGATATAAATTTAAATATATGTCATGTATTAGCATTTCATAAGGAGGAAAATAAGTATGAAGAAATGGACAATTTGTGTTCTTGTTTGTATATTGATGATAGGAAGCACTATTGTACCTATATCAGGAACAACACTATCGGAAAAGACGTCTCATCCCTTGACAAAAGGGACTATCTTGTATGTTGGTGGCTCGGGTCCGAATAATTATACAAAGATTCAGGCTGCGATCAATGTTGCCGTCAATGGAGACACAGTGTTTGTGTACCGTGATTCTTCTCCGTATAGAGAAAATCTTAATGTCAGCAAATCCATTAATGTAATAGGGGAGGATAGGAATACAACTGTAATAGATGGAAGAAACTGGGGGGGGATTGCTATTTTCATCCGTGCTGACGATGTGACTATAAGTGGTTTTACCATTCAGCATCGTGGATTGTTCGGTCGATGGGCTGCCGATGGAATTCGTTTATATGGAAGTGACTGTACGATTAAAGGAAATATTATTCAGAATAACGACTGTGGTATTGGTCTTTTTGGTGGGAATCAGAATTGTATCATGAATAATGTCATTCGGAAGAGCAGGCAAAATGGGATTAGTTCAACAGTCGCTGGTATAACGAATACGAATTGTACCATTTCAGGTAATTTCATTTCAGAAAATGGCTATATTGGTTTAGGGTTGATAGGCGATAATTGTAAGATCTATGGAAACACTGTTACCGGTAATCGTGACGTTGGTGTTTGGGTTTGGGGCGATGGAAATAATGTCACAGAGAACAATGTTCAACAAAATCAAAAGAAATTTATTATAACACACCTAGCTCAAGGAATTTGCATCGAAGGCATCAACAATAGTATCACACGAAATAACATTGTAAATAATTCCCCTCGACAAGCGTTCCAATTTGAGTGGGCAAGAAA
>DATKKD010000104.1:0-13605 GCA_035543435.1 Thermoplasmatota archaeon | reverse complement strand
CATCTTCTTGCAGGTCTGCGGGGAAAGGTTCATCTGGATCGCGTCCACCCCGAAGGTCGACATGAGGTTCGCCCAGTTCTTCTTGCCGGTCTCGGTCCAGCTGTAGTTCCCGACTGAGACGATCAACGGGTTCATCCCGAGCTTTTCCTTGAACACGTGGGTCTGGTAGTAACTGTCTTTGCCGCCGCTTGCGGTGATGATACAATCGTAATAATCGCCGTTGCACCCGCGGTACTTGTCCGCGAGTTTCTCGAGTTCTTCCCAGCGCTTCTCCCAATCGATCTCCTGTCGTGCATCGTAATGCAGACAGGGGTAGCAGACGCCTTCGTCATTGAACTTCATGCCGGGTCTTGTGTCAGGCATGACACATCGTTTGCAATATTTCATTCGTTTGCCTCCTTCATTGTTTTTAGTTCTTTTGCTGTGAGTTTACGGACCACTTTTGCTGGTATGCCAAAGGCTAAAACATTATCTGGTATATCAGTGTTTACAAAGCTGAACGCTCCGACGACAGCGTTTTCGCCGACGGTGACGCCCGGCATCACCACGGAATGCGTGCCAATCCGACAGTTCTTCTTCAGCACGATCCTGCCTGCCTTGTTGTCGATCGTCGAGATCGAGTAGATTGAGCAATGGGAGCCAATCTGGACGTCGTCCTCCATGATGACATCGCTTTTTGCATTGATGTACGTGAAGGCGCCGATGTCGACATATTTCCCAAGCTTCAGACGGTCATGATGCTGGCACATCCAGTTCCATGGCGTCATGTTTTTCTCATCGAATGGTGGGTACTTCCAATGTTTAAAGCGTTTCATAACCAGTCCCCTTAATACGTGATCTTCTTCTGGATCAAGGTGTCGTCAAGCGGTATCTCTTTAAAGATTTTTACCATGCGCTCTGCAGCGGTGCCGTTGCCGAAGAGATTCCGGCAGGTCCGAAGCCTCTTCAAGAACACTTTGTTGTGCAACGCGAAATCAACCGCATCAATCATCTCATGCCGCTCTGGCTGCACATCGATGATGTTTGCGGACCGTGCACGGCCTTGCTGCCGCGCCCCGATGTTGATCACCGGCAGCTTGAAGGAAGGAGCCTCGATGATGCCGCTGCTGGAGTTCCCCAGCATGACATCCACGGATTTCATGATGCCGAGGTACTCCTCGTGAGGAAGACTGATGAAGGTATGCAGATACGGTTTCTTCTCATAGGACTTGATGAGGGCAATGAACTGTTTGCCTCCTGCGTCGCAGTTCGGGTACAGCATGATCGTCTGTTCCTGCAGAGTATCCAAAGCCACAAGCAGCTCTTTGAGCTGGGAGTACCCCGAATCCTTCAACGTGGTGATAGGATGCTGTACGACAAGGAATGTTATCTTGGTCGGATCGAGATGATATTTTTGAAACAACAGTTCTTTCGAAGGAAGATGTGCATGGAGGATAGTGTCAAGGGTGAGCGCGCCGGTTACGAAGATGCGGCGTTTCTCCTCCCCCATACGTTCGACACGCGTTCCGTTTTCCTTCGTATGCACCAGGTGGATATGTGCTAGTTTCGTGATGGCATGCCGGATAGATTCATCGATCGTAGTCCCGGTGACGTCCCCGCCGTTGATGTGCGCAATTGGGATGTTCAAGTACAGGGCTGCGAGTGCCGCAGCAAGAGACTCGCTGCGGTCCCCTAAGACTACTAAGAGGTCAGGACGTTCCTTGTCTAGGAAGGTCGTGAAATTGCTGATGCCTGAAGCGAGGTACCGCGCCATATCTTTACGCTCGTCCCCCTTAAGGACCATGGGGACGGACTTTGCTGAGGGAAAGTCACGTTTCACCTGGTTCCCGGTGGAGCCGAACCCCGGGAGCAGATGCATGCCGGTAACGATGGGGAGCAGTTGCAGGGTGCGCTCTTTCTGAATCGCCTGCATGAGCGGTCTGAGATATCCGTACTCAGCGCGGGTCCCGGTGACAACAGCTATGGTTCTCATGGGTACTCCACCATAGACGATGTAAGCAGGTCGTCTTTTTTGATTGCCCGTTTCGTCCTTTTCCCTAGGATGCTCTCTAGTTTTGCAGGTGGGAGCCCTGTCCCTGGTCTTTTGATATCTAAAAGGTTTCTTTGTAGTATGGTCCCTTTCGGGATGTCCTGTACCGCGACGATGCTTTTCCGTACAAGCTTCATAATGTCTTTTTCAGACGCGGTCGGTTTTTTCGCGTAACCGCCGAGCACCGTCTCCACCTCTCGTATCGCCGTAATCATCTGCGTCAGCTCCGCTGGTTCGAGTGACGCCTTATGGTCAGGCCCGGGTAGGGTCTTATCAAGCGTGAAGTGCTTCTCAAGCACGACCGCTCCAAGGGTCGCAGCCATGACTGGCACCGTGATTCCCATGGTGTGGTCCGAGTAGCCGACCAGACAGTTCAGGGTGTGGCGCATCGTGAGCATCGCCCTGAGGTTCACCTCGCTGAGGGGACATGGGTAGTTGGTCGTACAATGTAGGGCGATGACCCGATGGTTTCCAGCTGTTCTGATGGTGCGAATCGCTATGCGGACCTCCGCGAGCGTCGCCATGCCTGTCCCTAGAATGATCGGCTTGTGCTTCTTCGCTGCGTACCGAAGTGCTGGGAGGTTGGTGAGATCTCCTGAGCCAAATTTGTAGGCGGGGACGAGAGGATCGAGGAAATCGATCGCATCGAAGGAATGCGGGGTGGAAAGAAACAGGATCTTTTTTGTGTCGCAATAGGTCTTCAGTATCTTGAACTCGGAGTAGGAAAGCTCAAGGGGCTTGATCATGTCCTGCTGCGTGAGGGATCTGCCGATGTTGTTGCGTGCATAGGAGGCGATGGCCGCACGGTGAGTCACGACGCCTTCTGCTTTGAACGTCTGGAATTTTACGGCATCAGCCCCAGCGGTTTTTGCCGCGTCCACGAGCTGCTTCGCAAGGGTGATATCCCCATTGTGGTTCACGCCTGCCTCAGCGATTACGAAGCAGGGGTGGTGTTCGCTAACAGGTTTCGTTCCGATTCGAATCATCATGCTCATACTATCAGGCTGAATGGTCAGTCATCGGTATGAACTATCCAGTATTAAAAGTTCAGTTTTCATCAGAAAAGGCGAAGCATCAGTGTGCTTTTCCCGCGTAGATGTCCTGCTTTATTTTTTGGATATCCTTGAAGTGCTCACGATACGTTTGATTGATGTGGTCCTTTATGGCCTTGTCTAGGTCAAGCTGGATGCAGTCTTTGTTGATCGCGACGACCTCCGGGTGGGCGTCCAGGTACGCCACGACTAATCGCAGGCTCAGGGTCGTCTGGAAGGGGATGTGGGTGTAGAGATGGCTGAGGAGCTCGTAATCCTCCTTGTAGTCGAGGGTGAGGCGGTACTGCGGTCGTCTGTCCGCTGCCTCTGCCTCGATGGTTATGACTTTGAACAACTCAGGTCGGTCGATTAGATATCCCCAAATCTCGGTGTCGATGATAGGTTTCACCTTACAGATTGTGCGTAGCGCCTTGATGTTCATCCCCCAGGTTGCGGCGCCGAAGGGAAGACCCTGAATCTTGACGAAGTCGGGGTGCTCCTGGTGTATGCGTTCCACGATCTTGTTAGAATACTCGATGGAGAACAAGGGGTTGTCCGCGGTGATGCCGAGCGCATAGTCCAGCTTGTGGAAGAGCGCGGCATCATGCAGCCGCTTCAGCACGTCGTCAGGGTCCCCGAGGAACACGGAGACGCCAGTCTTATGTGCGATGTCAATCAATGGTTTGTCTTGTGTGTTCGGTGATGTACAGATAATAATATCAGCGGGTGCGATGCCATGAATTTGCTTTGCGCGCTCTACGATGCGCTGGATCACGGGCGCTCCGTTGAGATCCTTCATGATCTTCAGGGGGAGGCGCGTGGATTTCAACCGTGCGGTAATCAAAAATCCGATCCTCATCGTCACTCAGTCCTTGGTCTTGTTGATGTTTGTGAACTGGCCGAGGCTCACGGGTTTGAACTTGTAGGTGATGTTGCTGAAATCAATTATGTCGTCCTTGTTGATGTCGGTCTTCGCGGTGCATCCGAGGAGCTGGAGGAACTGTTTCTGCTGGATCGTACTTTCCTCAGGGGTCCGTTTAAACCAGAGGTTCTCCAGGGTAAGTGGTTCTCCTTTTTTGATGGGGTGTCTCGCGACGATCGCTTTCTTCATCGGCCCGATGTTCCCATAGGCTTTCTCAGGCTCGCTGAGGGCGACCGTGCCGGTCCCATGGACCTGCAACGCGACTCCCATGAGGTCCTTGATGTGCTTCATGTGCGATGCCCCGACGGCCGCGTGGTAATCGATGCGTTCCTTCCCATGCTCGAGCGTGAAGTGCTTTTCAAGCACCGGAAACCCCATGAATGCTGCTGCGACGCTGATGAGCTCGTTGTTCGGATCGTCGAACGCCGTGTGGTCCGCGTAGCCGACAGGGAGGTGGAACAGGTCATGGATCCTCTGCATCTTAGAGAGGTTGATGTCCGTGTAGTTCGTCGGGTAGCTCTGGAACCCGTACATGAGGAGGAGGTCATGCTTGCTTTGCTTCGCTAAAAACTCGACTGCGTAGGCGATGTCATTGATGCTTGACCCGCCAATCCCTAGGATGATTTTGCCGTCGAACCGCCCCGCCTCCGTGAGCATGAAGTAATCGTTGAGGCTGGTCGCGTGCAGCTCGATCGCATGTATTTTTTTCTTTTTCCGTCGTAGGTACTGGATGCTTTCCACGTCGTCGCATAATGCAATGATATCAAGGCCTTTACTGGAGGCATGCTCAAGGATTTCGTCCCATTGCTGTTCGGTAAACATCCATTGTTTCAAAGTCGGATACAGAGGATGTGTTTTTTTCATGTAACTATCGAGGTTGAGGAGCAAGTGGTATTTCACCGCATCAAGCTTTAGGCGCGCAATCTCGTCGGTCATCTGTGTGAGATACCCGAGGTCGCCTTCGTGGTTGTATGCGGTTTCCGCGATGATGTATGGTATGGATTCTTGAGTTGGTTTCATACGTAGTTGGCTCCGATGAGGGGAAGTGCAGAGGTTCGTCCTGCCGTTCCGTAGTGGCACATCAGGATGGTGCTCAAAATCTTTTCCCATTCTTCTCAAGTTTATAGTAGCCCCATGGTTCTGAAGAAGTCAGTGAAGCGCTGGTTTGGGGACGGGGTGAAGAACAGATCAGCGACCGCCTTCGTCTCCCGAGAGGACGCCTCATAAGAGGAAAGGATGGTGCGTATCGAAGTGACAAACTCTTCTGGTGTCGAGACGATGTAGGAGGTGTTTGTTCCTTTGGTGAGTTTATAGATGTCGACGAAGATGTTTGGCACGGCGAACGCCATCGCCTCTAACCCGCTCGTGGAATACACGGTGGAATGGAGATCGGCGAGAGCGAACAGTTTGAAGGTGTCCTCGTACTTGTCCACGGGTATGAGATGGTCATGGCGCTGCATCTGTGTGTAATCGGTTCTGTCGTACGGGTGCGGTTTGAAGAGGATACCCACATCCAGTTTTTGTTGTTCAAGGAGGTCAGCGACTGAGACGACGAACTCCTGGATCTCTTTAGCGACGATCCATTGGGAGGTAAAGAGCAGGTTCCGGGGAAACCGGGAGAACGACTGTTTTAGCTTCCGGTTTTCATGTTTCTCCCCAAGCTTTTTTTCCAGGTACGGGTACCCCGTGGATATCACCTTGTTTGGGTCGAACAGGTTCCCCTCTCGTACCAGGGAAGCATAAATGTCTCCTTGGGCGAGTAGGTATTCGGGGATGCAATCTTGGTTGGTTGTCGGGGTGGTCCGCCGGTAGGCTGGGAGGTACGCGGTGATGAGACCATGCTGCAGCTCAATCGAGGGGATACGAAGCTCACGACATGCCTGTGAGAGCGCCATAGGGAAGCGTCCATACCCGCAGCGAATCAACACCACCCGCGGCCGCACGTGTTGTAGCACTGAGGATAGGAACTGTTTGATTGAGAAAAATACCGTGAAAAAGTCATAGATGTCTGTCGTGAGTCGTTCGTTATCGACTGAGGCCGTTGTGCTAATGAACATAAGGATGTTCTTGAGGGTCTGTTCCCCCTGGATAGTATAGGTCCGCCGCCCTGTCAATTGGTGCAGAAGCAGGGTCCAGAACGCTTTTGTGGTAATCGGGATGTGCATTGGGACGTAGTGCCGTGAGTATATGGGCCTATCGTAGTCCCTGCGGGCACCCGTGGTCTCGGGCCATTCGAATACGGTCAGGCGGTCCCCGAGGATTTCGTAGAGCGGGTCCAGATAGATATCATAGTAGGTATCATTGTACAGTTTTCTGCTCTCGCTGCTTGAGAAACCGCAGACTGGGATCTGCCGCTGCAGCCTCAGCGGCTGCAGGCTTTCTTTGATGATGGACAACACAGGTTTCCAGGCGGACATGCGTGATTTTTTCGAGGAGGCTTGCTCGCCGAGGCTCTGGAAATTTGAGTATAAGAATACCCGGACCAGGTTCCACAGTTTGGTGCCATCAGGTAGCATGATCGCATCGGTGTCAAATTGTTTCTCGATGGTTTCGATGAGCTGGAACGCAGTGAGGTTGTTGATTCTCCCGGAGACCCGAAGGTCGTACTCATTATAGAAGGTGATGATGTGATGCGCGAGCTGTTCAACCGTGGTTTTTTTCAGAGCCATATCGTATGTGCCTGACCATGGTAGGGTGAGTAATGTTAAATACGTTCTGCCGATTTCCTGAAGAGATGTCTGAGCAATACCCCAAGGTTTCCTTCCTAATGCCAATCCTCAACGAAGAGAAGACGCTCGCACAGACTCTTGATGCACTCTTCGCGCTAGAGTACCCGCAAGAGCAGGTCGAGATTCTGCTTGCCATAGGGAAATCCGTTGATAACACTCGTGCGATCGCTGAACAGTATGCGAAGCAGCATCCGAACATTGTCATCATCGAGAATTCTTCCGGTAACACTGCCATCGGCCGCAACCTCTGCATCGAGCAGGCGACCGGGGAGATGCTAATGAACTATTCAGGCCATGTGATTACCGAGAAGAATCTGCTATCGGAGCTTGCCTTGAAGCTAAAAAGCCTACCCATTGACGTCGCAGGGGTCGGCTGCTCGAATCTCTCTCCGGGGAAACAGAATTTCGTCGGCGAGGTTTCCGGTGTCGTCTTCCTGAGTTTCATGGGCGGGAGGAGCTTTTTTTCACAGAACGCGATGTTCCCAGAGGAGCGGTACACGGACCATCTCTCCTTTTGTTGTTACCGTAGGGAAGCGGTGCAGAAGGTCGGCGGGTTCGACCCGGAGTTCTGGTGTGGGCAGGATTACGAGCTTGACATCAGGTTGCGGAAAGCCGGGTACAAGATTCTCTACACGCCGAAGACCCGGGTGTATCATTTCAAGAGAGACTCGGTGCGGTCCTTGTGGCGGCAGATGTACCGATATGGGATCGCGCGGGCGAAGATGGTGAAGAAACACCATGACACGCTCAAGTTCTTCCATCTGCTTGGCCCCGGGTTCATCCTCGGTGTGATTTTAGTTGCAATCCTGACGTTGTTGAGGATTCTTCCGGTCTGGGTGATTCCTGCGTTGATTCTGGCGTACGTGCTTCTTTGCTTTGTCAGTACGCTGCAGAAAACAAGGAAACCAAGTATCGTGGTGAGTAGCGTCTTGTTCTATTTGTTGATTCATGTCGGGTACGGCGCCGGGTTTATCCGAGGCGTCCTGTACAGCAAACTTTAAGGGGCCGTATTCTTAAATAGGGCTGAACAATATCGGTAGACCGAGTCGTTCTCCCAGGGAACTATGGGTTGAAAGAGGCCATCATGGGAAAGCTTGCTATCGCGGTGATCGGTGTCGGTCACATCGGATCCCAGCATGCGAAACACGCGAGCGCGTTCGGTCAATTGGTCGCCGTGTGTGATATCAAAAAGGACCGAGCTGATGCAATCGCGCGACAGCACGGTTGTAGAAGCTATTTTTCCATTGACGATCTGCTTGCGAAGGAGAAAACCTTGGATATCGTTGCGATCTGCACCCCGAACGGGCTGCATGCAGAGCACACAATCAAGGCGCTTCGAGCTGGTTGCAACGTGCTGTGTGAGAAGCCCATGGCGACCTCGGTGCGTGACTGCGAGCGGATGATCCATGTCGCGGAGGAGACCAACAAGCGATTGTTCATCGTGAAGCAGAACCGATTCAACCCACCCATCAAAGCACTCAAGAAGGTCGTCGATGAGGGGAGGCTTGGCACGATCCTCAACGTGCAGGTGAACTGCTTCTGGAACAGGAACCAGGAGTACTATCGGTCCTCGGACTGGCGAGGGAAGATGAAACTGGACGGAGGTACGCTGTTCACTCAATACAGTCATTTCATTGATCTTCTGTATTGGTTGGTGGGCGACGTGGAGGAGGTGCGAGCGTATACGGACGACTTCCTTCATCAAGGTGTCATAGAATTTGAGGATACGGGTGTGGTCATACTGAAATTTTCCAATGGCGCGCTAGGAACAATCAATTTTACAATCAATAGTTACGGGAAGAACATGGAAGGGTCCATCACGCTGTTCGGCGAGAAGGGCACGGTGAAGGTTGGCGGCCAGTATCTGAACGTGCTCGAGTACCAGGCGATCGAGGGATATGAAATCATAGGCCTGGAACAAGGGAATCCCCCGAACGTGTACGGCACCGTGAAAGGGTCGATGTCGAATCATGATAAGGTATATGAGAACGTGATTGACGTGCTGGTTCATGGGGGCAGCATCGCGACCGACCTGCTCGACGGACTCAAGACCGTACAGATCATCGAGAAAATCTACAAAGCCGCGGCAAAGACCCATGGCTCCTGAGGGTGTGCCAATGAAGAACAAACCGACGATCAAAAAATCAGGGATCCGCGATGTGACGTTCGGCGAGAACGTCACCGTGGTCGAGCCCGTGAACCTCTACGAGTGTGAGATTGGTGATGATTGTTTCATCGGGCCGTTCGTGGAGATTCAGCGGAATGCGAAGATCGGGAAGTACTGCCGGGTGCAGTCGCATGCGTTCATCTGCGAACTGGTGTCTATCGGGGATTACTGTTTCATCTCCCATGGCGTGAAGTTCGTGAACGATACGTTTTCCCTAGGGAAGCCTGCGGGTGGTAACAAGTCCCTTTGGAGGCCGACCAGGGTGGGAAACCACGTGTCAATCGGGACGAACGCGACGATCCTGCCGGTGACCATCGCTGATAACGTTGTCATCGGTGCAGGGTCCGTGGTCACCAAGGATCTACTCGAGCCCGGGGTGTACGCAGGGAACCCTGCACGGCTGCTGCGGTCGTTCAAGTAAAGGAGGACAAGGGAGTTTATGACTATTCCTCTCGTTGATTTAAAGGCAAACTACCTTTCTATAAAACCAGAGATCGACAGGGCGATCCAGAGCGTCCTTGACAGCACCTCATTCATCATGGGCCCTTACGTGAAGAAGTTCGAGGAGGATTTCGCGAGATTTTGTGGTGCGAAGCACACAATCGGGTGCGCGAACGGCACCGCGGCACTCCACGTGGCGCTGCTCGCTGCTGGCCTGAAACCAGGCGATGAAGTGATCACGGTCCCGAACACATTCATCGCGACCACCGAATGCGTGTCCTACGTTGGTGGGAAAATCAAGTTCGTGGACGTTGTGCCGCAGACCGCGCTCATCGACCTCCAACAACTCAAGAAAGCGATCACGAGGAAGACCAAGGCGCTCATCATCGTTGAACTCTACGGTCAGATGCCCGACATGGACCAGATCAAGGAGATCGCGCAGGACCACGATTTGTTCCTGATTGAGGACGCAGCGCAGTCGCATGCTGCGGAATGGAAGGGACATCAACCCGGGCACTACGGAGACATCGCATGTTTCAGCTTCTTCCCTGCGAAGAACCTCGGGTGCTACGGCGACGGCGGTGGTGTCGTGACCAATGACGACGAGCTCGCCGAGAGGATGCGACTGCTGGTGAACCATGGGCGGACCACAAAATACGAACATTCCATCGAGGGGTACAACTACCGGTTGGATGCGTTGCAGGCCGCAATCCTCGATGTGAAGCTTGCTCACCTTGCCACATGGACGGAGCAGCGTCGGGCGCATGCGCGGTTCTACGATACCCATCTGCCACCGAATGTCGGCAGGATCATTGAGGCGCCAGGGGCCAAGCATGTGTACTACATGTATGTGATCCGTGCAAAGTCCCGTGATATGCTCATGAAGTATCTGAAGGCACAGGGGGTCGAATGCGGGATTCATTACCCACTGCCACTGCACCTCCAACCTGCCTACAAAAACCTTGGCTTTAAAAAAGGTCAGTTCCCCGTGGCGGAACAGCTAGCGCAAGAAATCATCTCCATCCCCTTGTACCCCGAGCTCACCGAGGAGCAGCAGACCTTCATCGTCGATCAGATCACCGGGTTCTTCCGGACCTGAACACAGAGCCTTTGCTCATGGCTTGTTGAGGGTCTTGATGTATGCTGAGACGCCTTCCTTGAGCTCCTCGTTTTTCAAGGAGAAATCAATGATGGATTGAACGTACCCAAGCTTATCCCCGATGTCGTAGCGTTTCCCCTTGAAAGCGCAGGCGTACACCTTCTGTGTTTCACGGAGCAGGTTGATGGAATCTGCGATTTGCAGCTCGTTGTTGACACCTGGTGGTGTGTGTTTGATACAGTCGAAGATTTCGGGGGTGAACACGTACCGCCCAATGGCGGCAAGGGTCGAAGGGGCGTCCTCGCTCCGTGGTTTTTCGATGATGTGGTCCACTAAAAAAAGCTGGTTGCCCTGGGCGGGATTTATTGGTTCTGCCTTCACTGCCCCGTACCGACTAATCTTCTCGCGGGGGACGTCCTGCACTGCGATGACGGATGAATGGTATGTCGCGTGCACGTCCATAAGCTGCTTCATGCAGGGTGTCTCGGAGATGATGATGTCGTCGCCGAGGAGTACCGCGAACGGCTCTGACCCGATATGCTTCTCCGCGGCATGGATCGCATCCGGCAGCCCGCGCGGCTCTTTCTGGCGGATGTAGTGCACGTTCGCCATGTTCGAGACGTCTCGTATCATGGAGAGGAGGTCGTCCTTCTTTCCTTTCTTCAGATGCATCTCGAGTTCTGGTGACTCATCGAAGTAGTCCTCCACCGCTCGTTTCCCCCGTCCAGTGATGATGATGATGTCGTCGAGGCCTGATTCAACTGCCTCTTTGACGACGAGATGGATTGCAGGGGTGTCGATGATGGGGAGCATCTCCTTCGGCATTGCTTTGGTCACTGGTAGGAATCTAGTACCTAAACCTGCTGCGGGGATCACCGCTTTTCGTATGATCATGTTACCAGCACACTCCTTCGTAGATCTGTGCGTTCTTCGCATGCTCTAACCGTCTACCGTCGATGACGGTTCTCCCGCGATAATCAAGCATCGTGAACTCCTTCCAGAGGGTGGTGATAAGGATTGCATCCGAGGAGAGGACTTCCTGGGCTGTGGCACAATAGGTAAGTTGTGGGAAGAGTTTTTTGAAGGATGGCATCGCCTGCGGGTCGTACGCCTTCACGTGTGCTCCTTCTTTAAGGAGCGCTTGCACGATGGGAATCGTACGCGATTCCCTGATATCGTCCGTGTTCGGTTTGAAGGCGAGCCCAAGGATGCCGATGGTTTTTCCTTTGAGCTTCGGGAGGTGTTTCTTAAGAATACGGATAAGGCGAAGCGGTTGGTCGTTGTTGACATCCCGAGTGCTCTCTGTGATGTGCGCGTCTTCCTTAATCTCGTGCGCCCATGCAAGTAACGCATCCACATCCTTTGGGAAACATGATCCACCCCATCCTATCCCAGAGTCAAGGAAGGGGCGTCCGATGCGTCTATCAAGCCCCATGCCTTCTGCGACCTGGTAGGTGTCGATCTTGAGATGCTTGCAGAGGTTGCCAATTTCGTTGATGAAGGAGATTTTGGTGGCGAGGAAGGTGTTGCTTGCATATTTGATCATCTCAGCAGCGGATAGGCTAGTGACAAGGATCGGGCAGGTGAGGCTATTGTAGAGTTCTTTGAGGGTCGCGGTGCTTTTTTCGTCTGCGGACCCTATAACAATGCGGTCTGGGTTGAGGAAGTCTGGTATCGCGACGCCTTCTTTGAGGAACTCAGGGTTCATGGCGAGCCCTAG
This sequence comes from Thermoplasmatota archaeon, assembly GCA_035543435.1. Taxonomy (GTDB): domain Archaea; phylum Thermoplasmatota; class E2; order DHVEG-1; family DHVEG-1; genus SM1-50. Next base: position 1,467 of record DATKKD010000104.1, on the reverse strand, counting down.
ATCGGAACCCACGTGTTTCCCTGAATGCTGTTCTAAGAGCGGTAGTACGGTGTTCTGGGTGGTCCCGGGAAGCACCGTGCTTTTCACCACAATGAGGTGCCAGTGGTTCATCTCCTTAAGGATTTTCGCTATCTGGATGACTGTCTCTTTGATGAAGGAGAGGTCAATGGAGCCGTCTTTGCGGGATGGAGTGCCGACGCAGATGAAGGTGACGTCGCTGTCCATGACAGCGGAGCGATGGTCGGTCGTCGCCTTGATTCTGTCTTTGTTCGTCGCAAGGATTTCTTCCAGGCCTTCCTCGAAGATTGGGGCGATGCCGTTGTTGATTTTCCTTACTTTTTCCTCATCGATGTCGACGCAGGTGACCGTGTGCCCAAGCTTTGCAAAACATGCCCCGCTGACGAGCCCGACGTACCCGGTGCCGATGACCGTGATGTTCATTGGAGAAAGGAAAACTTGGAGGTTAATTTAAAGCTTGGCGTCCAGCACTGATCGTATCGCTTTTCGTACGGCCTCGTCCGAGGTCATGGTCGCTTTCCATCCGAGCTTGTTGATCTTGCCTGCGTCGAGCTGGAAGTACGGGATGTCGCCTTTCCAGCCGCGGACTCCGCCGGTGTAGGTGAAGGAGACATTGGAGAGTCCCATCTCTTCGACCACCATCTCCGCGATCCGGGTGACCGTGGTCGTGGTGTCGCAGCTGAGGTTGAAGAGGTTGACCTGGTCATGAGCATGGGTGTAGCCATAGAGAATGCCGGCTAAGCAGTCCCCGACATTGAGGTACGGTTTGCGCTGTCTGCCGTCGCCGAGGATCTCGAGCGTCTGCGGGTCCTTGCGGAGTTTTTCGATGAAATCGACGATGACGCCATGGGTGCCTCGTGCGCCGACGACGTTGGCGAACCGGTAGATCCATGCATGAAAGTCGAAGGTCCCGCAGAAGGCGGTGATGAGGCCTTCGGCTCCGAGCTTGCCTGCGCCGTACAACGAGATAGGGAGAGTCGGGCCGTAGGTCTCCGGTAGCGTGGTCTCTTTGGTCTCGCCATAGACAACGGAGCTTGAAGAGAACACGATATCAGAAAGGCCGTTCTGCCGCATTGCCTCCAGCACGTTGTAGGTGGCGACGATCCCCTGGTTCAGGTCCAGGTCCGTCTGTTTCTCGCCGAGGCGTACATGCGGGTTTGCCGCGAGATGGAATACGACCTCATGGTCTTTGAGTTCTTTGGTGACGTGTTTGAGGTTCAAAAGGTCTGCACGGATGAACGTGAAGGAATGGTCGTTGAGATGGTGCTCAAGGAACTGCTTCTTGCCGGAACTCAGGTTGTCGTAAACGGTCACGGTGTGACCTTGGTCGATAAGGGTATCGACCAGATGGCTGCCGATGAACCCAGCCCCACCGGTGATGAATGCTTTCATGGATGGAGGAATCTCGAAGGATGTTTATTTTTCCTTCGCCTTGGTTCAATGTCTCTA
>DATKKD010000103.1:0-17672 GCA_035543435.1 Thermoplasmatota archaeon | reverse complement strand
TGAACGGTCTGCTGGTCGAGGGGCATTTTCCATAACAGATGAAGGGTTCCTAATAGTTCGTCATGTTGATCTCGTAGGATACAGACTGAGAGGATAATATCTATCAGTTGATGGTCGCTGGAATAAATTCTTGTCGTAAGCCGTTGTTGGAGCCCAGACGCTTCTGCGAGATGACGGCGCAATTTTTGTAATTCTTCGGCGGGATACCATTCGTTCATGGCTTTGTGTATGAAATTGCCAGTCGAGCCCCCCAACAGTTGTTCTGCGTACTTATTCCATTGGGCGAGACGTTCCTGCTTATCAAAGATCAGGAGCGCTAGAGGAGCGGAATGGAACATGACATCCCAGAGAGCTTGGAGATAGTCTTGAGTCGAGCCCGTAGGTTGCTCCTTTTTTTGGGGGGCGACCATTACTGAGGTTTGGGATCCATCTGGGGAGACCTTCTCTGTATATGATTCGCTGGTGGAGGTTTCTTCGGGTTTTGTTTGAAGCCGCCCTAGGCGTTCTTCGTCCCGTAAGATTTTTACGATGTCAGGTTCCTTGTGCATGATCCTCTACCTAGCTTCATCTCTCATCGAGTCTGAAACTTTTAGTGGGCATCCCAAGTAATAAAAGGTAATCGAACGACGATATTTAACTTTTTAGAATTGTGTCAATGTGCCGGAGGAGGGTCTCTTTATCAAACGGCTTCATGATGTAATCAGCGAGGCCTTCATCGAGGAGCACCTGTTTGCGTTTCTCGGAAATTTCGAGCACGCTCATGAAAGCGACCTTTACCTCTTTGTTCTTTTTTTTGATTCGGTTGAACACATCCCATCCGCTCATCCCAGGCATCATGATGTCGAGCAGCACTAAATCAACTTTTTCCTTTTCGAGTTTGCGTAAGGCTTCCTCCCCGCTGTACGAAGGGATGACGGTGTAGCCGCCCAGCTCAAGGACCGTGCGGGTAAGGTCAACGATATCTGGTTCGTTATCGACGACCATGATTTTCTTCATGCTCGGATCTCCTCAACTTTTTTTGTGGTAAGACCTGTTTCCTATAAGAAGCTATCGTTCTTTCTTTTTTGAACCTATCTGAAAACGACTAATGCGATGTGTAGATGTGCAGAAGAAAAGTATAAATTCCGGTAAATGATATAATCTTCCCTCAACACAGATGGGATCATATGTTAAAGAACAAAAATATCTTTATTTCATTACAAATTGAAAAAAATCTTGAGAACGACGCCTTGGTTCTCAACATCCATTTTGACGCAAACGCTCCCAATTTCTCCCTTGACCATGATGAGATACAATGGAATCCCACGCTCGATGAAATCGATTTTGTGACCGAAATCGTTAACCTTCTCGCCAGTCGTACAAATCAGGGAATGATGAAGGAAACCAGGCCTCCACTCGAACACGAAGAAACGCCCTCAGTTCCTCAAAAGTCTCAACCAGGAGATTCTTCCTTTGAAATGATGAACGAGTCTGAGCTTGCACCTCATTTAACAAAAACAGAGAAAGACGAAGGAATCTTCATTCAGGCTGATGAAAAAAAGATAGATGAAATCATCCAGCGGAAAAAAAAGGGTTATAATGAAGAATTCGTTGTTGAGTCTAACAACAAATCACATCTCGACCGTATGTTGAAGCAGAAGAAGAAAAAAGAATAACAGCCGGGTTATTCTATATTATGATTTTATCAGGGATTTGATACTTGTTGCAATATGTCGTCAACATCTTGTTGAGCTCTTGTATGTATCGTTTTCGTGGGTTAAAATCGTCTTTGTACAGTTCGTCGTACTTTGGGAGGAGATGTGGGTAATGGAGTACCAACATGTTTTTGAAAAGCACTTCTTGATCTCCCTTGAGTTCGAGGTGTTTATGGAGCAGGTATTGTGCGTGTGCTTCGTGGGCCGCCCGTACGATTCCTTCGATCTCTGATTCGACGATGTAGGGGAGCAGGGGAATCATGGCGACCCCGGTGTTGATTCCGTTATCATGCAGTTTTTCAACGACCTTCAGACGATCCTTGGGCGACGGTACACCCGGTTCGATGACCCGGAGGACTCGATCATCGAGAGAACTGAGACTCACAGTGACCATGCATGGCAATGATGAGAGGAGATCGATGTCACGGAGAATCAAAGGTGATTTGGTGAGGATGTGCACCGGGAGGTGGTACCGCGTGAGGGTCTCAAGGACGTCTTTCGTGAGCTGGTAGGTTTTTTCTACGTTTTGGTATGGGTCATTCACTGACCCGATGATAATACGCCCATGGTCGATCTGGGTGAGTTCTTTTTTCAGGATATCCACGATGTTTGCCTTGGCGTAGATGGTTTTTTCGAAGGACGAGTCACAGTACACACATCCAAACTCACAGTTTTGATAGGGGTCCACGCAGTAATTCCCATGGAAAAGGGCGTCTTTTCGCGTGATTTTTTTCATCACCGAGTCGCAGTTGATGAGTTTGTACTCCATGTTACATTTCCTCCGGGGCCGCGATACCTAATAAATCGAGGGCGGTGCGAAGTACGACAGTCGCCGCTTCAACAAGAGCGAGTCGTGAATCGCGAAGCGCTGGGTCGGTCTCTATGAGCACAGGACAATCACGATAGAATTGGTTGAAGGCAGACGCGGTTTCATACAGATAATTGGCGAGGAGATGTGGTTTGCATCCGCTGCAGGCTTCCTCGATCACCTCTGGGAAGTATGCGAGGTGTTTGATCAGAGCGATTTCTGACTCATGGACAAGGCGTGTGGCATCATAGCGACGGTGTTTTCGCTGAGCCTTAGCCAAGATGCTTGATGCACGAGCATGGGCATATTGGATAAAGGGGACAGCGTTTCCCTCGAAATTCAGGGCATCTTCCCATCGAAAGATGATGTCCTTCTCGGGTTGTACTTTGATAATGTTGTAGCGCAAAGAGCCTATCCCGACGATCTCTGCGATGTGCTTCATCTGCTCTTCTGAGAGCTCGTCGGACCTTCGTTTTTTGACTTCCTCGTACGCTCGCTCAATGCATTCTTCGACGAGGTCATCGAGGTACACCACACGTCCCTTCCTCGTGGACATCTTTCCTCCGGGGAGGGAAACAAATGCATAGAAGACGATGCGAGGTACTGTCGCTAGGTGTAATAAGTGAAGCGCGGTTGCTACTTGCTTTGCCTCTAGTTTATGATCTTCCCCTAGGACGTTGACCAGCAGATCAGCGTGCCGTGCTTTCCAGAGATGATAGGCGATATCACGGGTCGCGTACAGCGTGGTCCCGTCTTTTCGCACAAAGAAAAACTTGGTTGTTTTCCCATGGACGTTAAACGCTTCCATGTCAAGGAAGAGCGCACCGTCCTCTTCCTGGCAGTATTTGGTGTTGTGTAAGTGTTCGACTACATTCTCAACGGCCTTATCTTTGACAAAGGTTGACTCTGGTACGTACCGGTCGATATGGATGTTGATACGTGCCAGGCTGTCCTGTATCCCTTGAAGGACAGGAGAGTACGCGTTATGAATCATCTGTAGGACTGCCTGGTCTCCCTGCTCTGATTGCTTCACCATCTCATTGATTTGTGTTTCGACCGATGCGTCTGTTTTCATGCGTTCATGTGCTTTTTGGTAGAACCCTACATACTGGTGATCTGGTTTTTTGTTGTCTGATTGTTGTATCTCCTGGGGAGGAATATGGTGTACCCCCCAGGCGAGTATCGCAACCTGCTTTCCCATGTCATCAAGGTAAAACTGAGATTCGACACGATACCCTGCCGCCTTAAAAATCCGTACGAGGGTGTCCCCGATGATCGGGTTCCTTGCTCGTCCGACGTGGAGCGGGCCATTTGGATTCGCTGAGGTATGTTCTATGATGACCTTCTTTTTTCTTGGAGGATGATATCCATAGGTCCCTTTTTTTTCGAATATGCTGTCAAGGACCGAGGCAGCCATGGTGGGGACGTTGATGAAGAAATTGACATATGGGCCTTTTACTTCCGTCTTGAGGATCCAGGAGGTGCCTGAGAACCGGGAGGCTATCTCTTGCGCAAGCGCGACCGGTGATTTTTTAGTAAACGATGCAAGCGCGAAGCAGGGAAAAGTGAAATCACCAAGCCCCTGAGGAGGAACGTCCACGCTGATGTCCTCAGTGAAATGATAGGTGGCCAGGATTTTGCTCAATTCACGAATGATTTCTCGCTTACAGGTTTCGATAGGATACATTATACTTGAGGGGGAATTCTTGGGGTTATAAAAGGTTTTGTTCCCCTGTCTCAGTCGTGTTCAAGGGATAACGTTAAGAAAGCGACGGAATAGGACCGAACCATCAACATTTATATGGGATGAAAGTATTTCATGTTATAGCCTAGGGATGGGTGCACATGGGTAGAACTATTGCGCTGAAATTGTCGCCAAAGGAAGAGCAGATTGTGAGGCAGCTGAACAAACAAGGCATGACTAATAGCGAGCTCTTACGCAACGCTCTCCGACAATATTTTGAGTACCTTCATCAGACAACCGGATTGATCTCTCCTGAGAATCCCATCTCCACCGCAAGCGTGGTCTTTCAGGATTCCTTGCGAAATGTCATCAATGAGGTTGAGGATATCCGTAGTTCCCTTGAAAAAACCAAGGTAGAGATGCAGCACGAGAATGAAAGGATTCATCAGACGCTCTCCGAGCTTTGCGTTGATGCGGCGGTCAATCAGAACAGCAGCACGGGTTTGCCGTCCATTGGGCTGTCTAAGGACATTCATGAAGAGGTTGATTCCTTTTTAGAACAGCACTTTACACGCGGCGATGGTTGGAAAAAGAATCCCTAGCCCATGGAAGGGGATGCCTCTGAAGGAGGCGGTGAAAAATACCCTCTGATGAGGTTGACAAGGTGTTTTGAGTCGAACGGTTTTGTGATGTAATTATGGATGTATTGTTTGAGGTCGTCGAAGCGCCAATCGCATTCATCTTTTGCTGATATCATGGAGATGACGTTATCCTTATGAAACCCGCGGATGATGATTTGACGCAGGGTGGTCCAGCCGTCCATGTGCGGCATCATGACGTCCATGAGGATGACTCCCTTAAAACCATGTTCGAGTTCCATCAGACATTCGGCTCCGTTTTGTACGGTGTAGACTTCGAAGCCCTCCGGTTCGAGGAGTTCGCGAATGGTGATGAGAATGTCCGGATCATCGTCGACAATCATCACCTTTTTTTGCATGAGGCAGGTATTGCTTATGATGGATATTAAATTTTACCCCGTGGTTTCCATGTTACATTCCGTTGCGAAAAAATCGAGATTGATGAAGTTTTTTCACAAAAAGTTTTTTTAGTTTCTCAATACAATTGAACGAGGATATATTTTTTTTATGATGAATAAAACGTGAGAGCTCTTGGTTGGTTACGTGATCATGGGGTCGAAGGGCTCACGGTCTCTCCCCTGAGACTGAGGGGTTCCCCTTCCTTGAACTTTTTTTGCGATATGCTGGAGAAAGTGCTTTTCAACGAGTTCTACTTGACGTTTGCTCAGGTCTGTTTTTCGGATGAGTATCTCGCCCTTTTCGTTGATGACCTCTATGATTCCTTTTTCTGGGTCGGAGATGACTTTGAAGGTTTTGCCTCTGGCTTGAAGCCAAGCCCAGATGTGTTCTGTGGTCATAATTATTCCATTGTATTTATATATAAATGTTGATTTATAAGTATATAAACATTCCCAAATAAATCAGGGGACAACGATTAATTTCTAGCTTCTGGAGGAGATTTCTCCACTCTGGCATTTTATCAGCTTATCTTTTTATAGTATCATAAAGAGAGGCTCGTATGGAGTAGGTACGAGATGGAGAGACATACAAAATTGATAGGTAGCGCAATTCTACGCTTGTACATTCTCAGCATCTTGTTTTGTTCCAGTGCTGTGTACCTATTTTCCGAAGGTTGTACAACCGCCGGAACGACGGTGTACGTCGACGACAGTAACACTGTGGGGCCTTGGAATGGGACCCAGGATTATCCGTTTAGGTATATCATGGATGGGATCGCGGCTGCAAACCCAGGAGATACCGTCTTTGTTTCAAGTGGAACATATACGGAAAACGTGGTCATCACCAAGAATCTGACTTTGACAGGGGCGGACAAAGAATCGACGTTCATTGACTGGGGCGGGAACGGACGCGCCCTCTACCTTGACGGATCAGAAACGAATCAAATCTGGGTTGAGGTCTCAGGGTTCACGATTCAACATGCTGGTGGCAGTGGGTTTGCGTGCGTCGTCTGCTCCTATATCATCAACGGAGCTATCACCAGCACGAAGATCCTTGACAGCCTTGAAGGAGATGGGATTCAGTCATATCATTGTCAAGGAATGACTCTTAGTAACAACCTTATCTCAGGGAACAAAATGGCTGGTATCAGTGCATCGCTCTCGGGAGGAAACACGATTACCTCGAGCATCATACTTTACAATCCCCTTCTCAGTCATCGTTGTCGCAATGATCGTGCTTATGGTGGTTATTTTCTCGATGTTCATCCGCTGGATGAAGAAGCGATAGGAACTGGAACGGAAAGAAAAATATAAGTGGTAGGCCGTAGATATGGAAAAGGAAGGAGTGAGGATGAGGCACAGAAAAATTGGGACGCACTCGCGAGCCGTTGCAGGAGTGAATGAGGCCTTGCTCATGGTCGCTCTCGTGTCGATTGTGATTTCCGTGATTCAACTCGTGTATATCCCCCAGGTCATGGAACAACGAGAGGCAGACCATATGGACCAGATTTCAAATCAAGTATCAATCCTGAAATCGATGATGGATTTACAAGGGATTACGAGCTCCTCTGCGCCCATTTCATCGATGATAACCTTAGGAAGCAAGGAACTACCATATTTCATCACAGTGAAAGCATATGGAACCTTAAAAACTAACGAATACTATACCTACAAAATAACGATACTACCCCCGCCAGATTGGACAAGGCTGGATTCTCCAGGGAAAATGGAACGTTCTCGCCTTCGAGGATAACAGAAGGTTCAAAGAGATTTACCCATGGCAGACACCATACCTGATAAAAAAAAAGACTCGGTATTGAAGACCGATATTCAAGGGTTTGACGAGTTGTTCGAAGAGGGCGGTATCCCGAAGCGTAACTCGGTTTTAGTCGCGGGGGGAACTGGAACGGGGAAGAGCACGTTTTGCAGGCAGGTCTGCTTTAACCTCGTATCCCGCGGAAAGCATTGCATGTATGTGAGTTTCGAAGAAACGCAGGAGAAGATCGAGCGAAGCATGCAATCCTTCGGGTGGGATGCAAGAAACTACATCAATTCGGGTCATCTGCTCATTCAAAAAATCAACCCCTTGGATATTCTGAGAATGAAGTTCGGTTCCGTGAGTGGGTCAGGATCAGCGACCGATCTGTCCTATAAGATTAAGCCGCTCATCATCCCGAAGGATTTCAATCCTGAGGTGATTGTTGTTGATTCGCTCACCGCGGTGATTTCTGCGTCGATTAGCAAGGAGAAGAACTATCGCATCTACTTACAGCAATTGTTCAGTTTTTTCGATGAGACTGGTGCGACCTCGTTTTTGATCACCGAAACCGAGCCGATTCCGATCCGTTTCAGTGATACAGGCATCGAGGAGTTTTTGGCTGACGGCATCATGGTGTTGTACAATATCCAGCGGGGGGATCGCCGGGAGAACGCGATAGAAATCCTGAAGATGAGGTACTCGAACCATCAGAAGAAGGTGTTCTCCATGGAGATCACCGGGCAGGGCATCAAGGTCTATCCCGATCGCCAGGTGCTGTTCCCGTTGATTTATAAGTAGGTGAAGGGCTCCTTGTGGTCGTCGATTTTTCGTAGGTTATAAGTTGTGAAAATAAATTCGATGGTTTTGACTTGCTGTCGCGACAGGCCGGTGCGCTTGAGAACGATGTTATCGTAATCGTCGTAAATGATGAGGGTGCCTGCGTCTTGGTTCGATATGGCTTTGAGTATGCGGTTGTTCTGCACCCAGATCCAAATCTTGATCCCTTTGCTACTCATGTCAATCAGTCTTATTGCAGTATTTATATTTATATTAATGAATATATAAATATTTTCGTAAATATTAATATATAATGAAAAACCCGTGCTACGCAGAGGCATGCACTGTCTTTTCCTCAACAATAAATTAATTATACACGCTTGCGAATACCTACCACGAGGATGGATTCATGGCACTCATGCAGACCGATACTCAAGCTGCGCTAGGAAAAATAATTCGCATACCGACCGGTATACGAGGTCTCGATGAACTCCTCCTGGGGGGGATCCCCAAGGAGAGCATCACGCTCGTCTCAGGACCGCCGGGGAGCGGAAAATCAATCCTTTGTTACCAGTTTCTCATGAAAGGCATCGAGCAAGGAGAGAAATGCCTCTACCTCACTCTCGATAAGAAAATTGAGACCCATCTTGTACAAGCTCTTGAACTCGGGTTAAACTTTCAACCCGCTATCGACAAGGGACAGGTCAAATTCATCTTCCTTAACATCAACAAGAAGCTCATCTACGAGACCATGGTCAACGAGATCCTCTCGGGGAACTACCAACGCATCGTGCTTGACTCAATCACGCCGCTCTCCGAGATGCCTATCTATGTCAATAACAAGGAGTTTTCTAGCGAAATCGACAACATCGACCATGAGGAACTCTCTTTGGGGGCATTCCCTATTCGACGCTTACATCTCCATTACATCATGAACGCCCTTGAGACCTCGAAAACCACTTCGATAGTCACCTCCGAATTGAGCCCTGGCTCAAACACGTATTCACGTGATGGCCTTTCTGAATTCCTCGCAGATGGTGTGATTGTACTTAGCCTAGATCCTACCATGGACCGACGAAAACTCACTGTGATGAAAATGCGAAGCACAAAGCACACACTCAAGTCCCAAAACATCGAAATCGGAAGAGGCGGCATCGTCTTCGTGTAACGCAGCATGTTCCACTACAGACCTCCCAAAGAACTCCGCGCACTCTTCATTCTCCATTACGCGCCACTCTTGCTCATCATCCTCATCGGGCCCCTCACCGCTCTTTACCACGTCTGGGAGCTGCCCCTCCCGAAACTCGCATCGATTATCCTTGGTCTCGCTATCTTCTTAATGGGTACATTCGTGTATTTCAAATGGGAGATCTTCTGGCACAGGACCTACAGAGGCCAGCTCGTCACCGGTGGAATCTTTCAGTACATCCGGCATCCACACTACACCTCGATCCTCATTGTTGGATTCGGCCTCGCCTTCTTCTTCTACTCGCTGTTCGCCCTTATCGTTGCCATGATAGCGATCCCTATTATGATCTGGAGCATCATTGACGAAGAGCACCTCCTCACACGCCAATACGGGGACGCGTACCGCGATTACATGAAAACAGTGCGCTGGAGAATCATACCAAGGATTTTTTAAGGATTCCTGATTTTGAACAGCTCACCTATAAAGAGGAGGGCCTCGGGCGAGTTTTTTCAGTCGATTTCCCTGGGTTAAAGAAACATCCAACCTTTTTAAACTGGACACAGTTGTAGCACCACAGGGGGAGAACCTCATGAAGGTTCTACTGATCGAACCAAATATCCATGACCATGCGTTATTCCCAACAATCTCACTTCCATCATTAAAGGGATACATCAACACCAAAACACGACATCGCGCTGTCGTCCTCGACCTCGTATTTCATAAAAAGGATTGGCAGCAAGTCATCCTTGATATTATCAAACAAGAGCAGCCAGATTTGATTGGATTGACGGTGCTGAGCTTCACGTACCCTGATGCTCTGTTGATTGCCCGTTTCATCAAGAAACACACGACAGTTCCGATTATCTTTGGTGGCGTCCATGCTATCCTCTCCCCGGATGATATAATCTGTCATCACGAGGTCGACATGGTGTGCATCGGCGAGGGGGAAGAACCACTCAGAGAACTCCTCGACCACTCGCTTCACCCGAAAGATGTCGAAGGCATTTGGTACAAGATCGACGGCAAGGTGGTGAAGAACAGGCCTCGGACACTCGTGCGAAACCTAGACCGCCTCGGGGTGCCCGATTTTGAAGATTTTGACCTTCAAAAATATTTCTTCATTAACCACGGCCACCTGTCGATCATGGCATCCCGGGGATGCCCTTACATGTGTACGTACTGCAGTAACCTGGCTCTAAAAAAGGCCCTCAAAGGACAATATGTCCGTTTTCGTAGCGTGGAACATGTTATGGAGGAAATTGGTCTTCGACTCCAGCACTACTATGGGAAGGGACTGCGGTTTCTTTATTTCTTTGACGACACATTCATTCTGGATAAGGACTACGTCCTGGACTTCTGCCAGCAGTTCATCAAAAGAGGCTATCACAATAAGATCCGCTGGACCGTGAACGTCCGGGCGAACCTCATCACCGATGAGCTCATGAAAGCGATGAAACAGGCTGGATGCTATCAGGTCCGAATGGGCGTGGAATCAGGGAACGAGTACATCCGCAACGAGGTCTATCATCGGAACATGACTAACCAGCAGATCTTCGATGCGTTTTCCATCATCCGCAAAAACGGTTTAGAGCTCCGGCTCTATTTCATGATTGGGGCACCAGATGAAACAAACGCCATGATGAAGGAGACTCTTGCTATGGTGAAGAAATCGCCCACCGACGATACCCTCTTTGGAACGCTGTATCCATTGCCTGGAACTGAGATTCGGAAGGTATGCCAGGAGGAGCAGATCATCAAACAAGCGGATGATAGAGAGCTCTCCTACGGGGTTGAGGCAGTCACACGTACAAAATACGTGTCACAGCCTCATCTGACTCGTATCATCAAGAAGGCGAAACGATGGCAGATACGGGAGTACCTCAGGGTCGGGATGAGACTTTCAGGCCCGCTGCTTTTCTTCGACTGCCTCACGTTTCTCCTGTACTATCGGACGAAATACGATTTTCAGCTCAGCGAAATGCTCCGGTGGAATGTACAAAAATACAAGTTACAGCGTCTGACAATCCAATGATTCATTGTTTTATTTTAATAAAAATACAGTTTTAATACATACATTTTTTCAGGGAAAGAAAATTAGGACGGACCTGTCGGGATTTGAACCCGAGTCAGAGGCTCCGGAGGCCTCTGTGATATCCAAGCTACACTACAGGCCCAACAAATGCGGCTAATCAGCAGGACGATTAATAGGTTTTCCTCGCAAGCTTTAAAGTTGGGAGACTCATGACGATGACGATGGGTTAACATGAACGTGAAAGAAGCGATCATGCGTCGTCAAAGTGTGCGCAGTTTTACTGGAAGAAAAATACCGGACCATATCATATATGATATCATCCTCCATGCACATCAAGCACCATCCGCAGGGAACCTTCAAGCAAGAGATTTCATTACCGTGGACGACCCGGAGATTAAACGAAAGCTCTGTCAGGCAGCCCTGAACCAAGAGTTCCTCATAGAGGCGCCAGTTGATATTGTCGTCTGCGCGAACCTCAGCCGCATCAAACCCTACGGAAAACGTGGCAGGGAACTATACTGTATCCAGGATTCAGCAGCAGCAGTCGACCATATTATTTTACTCGCGGTCGAGTACGGACTCGCCACCTGTTGGGTGGGTGCCTTCAACGAAGCCGAGGTTGCAGCCATCCTGAACCTCCCAGATCATATCAGGCCGGTCGCGATCATCCCTTTAGGGTACCCGCAGAACATGCCGCAACCAACCTCAAGAATCGACGTGAAAAAACTCACCCATACGAATCAATGGTGACGCAACCGACTATGCTTTGGGTGCCTCTGGCTTCTTCGTCTTGAACTCGGTGTACCCGCATTTCCCGCAGCTGAACCGGTCCTTGTGATCTGCGAGAAACACGCCGTCCCCGCATTTCGGGCAGTTCCTGCGCTGACGGACGATCTTGTCGCCTTCCACCTTGAACACTTCACGTTTCAACATACGCTACGCCTTCTTCTCCTCAGCCGGTTTCTGCGTCTCTTTTGGCTTCTCGACCGCTGGTTCTTTCGCCTCGGCTTTGGGTGGTTTTCCTTTGGGAGCCTCTTTCCCCTCCTCACCTTCTTTCTTGGCTTCCTTCTTTCGTTTCTTCTTCGTCCCCAGGCCGTTGCGTGCCGTGATGAAATCAGCTTCACCGGCTTTCGCTTCCTCCACGGACTTGTAGATCTTCGCGTACCCAATAGTTTTTCGTGTGCCGAAGCTGGACCGCATGAAATCAACCATGATCGTCTCTTTCTTCGTGTTCAGCTTCTCCGCTAGCTCCGTACGAACCAGCTCACGTTTCGGCGTGCCTTCACCCTCATGCAGAATCACAAACCGCACCTCGGTACGTCCGAGGAGCGGGTTGTCGGTTTTCGATTGAATCTCAATTTCCATAGGACATCACATTTGATCCAGTACTTGTTTCACTTTCTGTTTATAGGACCGTGTCGCTTTCACGACCACGACCCCCTTATTCGGCAATCCATATATTACTGTTACGCCTCCTGGAGCTAGATAAATAGCGGCAAGAGAGGCGAGATCTTCCTCCCCGTCCACCTCGATGCAGTACGGACCGTTCTCCAAGTGTTTGTACACAGACTCGATCGCCTCCCAGAGGTCATCAGAAATCGTCCCTATCGGGTTTTTCACCCTGAGGCGGATGCGACCGAAGCGGGATAGGACCGACCGCATCTCCTCCGGATACGACTTGCGCTCCAGGAGAAAATCAATGATACAAAGGACCGGTGTGATCTCATGCTTGAGTAACGTATAGGTGACCCGATCCCCAACCGAGACCACGTAATTTTCATGCGAAACGAGCCGTACAAGGCCAGGCTCATCGACCAGGTGCCCGATCGGCTGCTGCAGCTGCTCCCTCAGTCCAGCTGGTAACACATACATCCTTAGCTGACCTTTAACGCGTATTTCCCTGGTTTCGTGATGTTCATCTTCTTCGCGACCTGCGAATGCTCAGGGTCCCGGACGATCACGTACCCGCGCCAGCGGTTCACGGTCTGCTCACCGCAGTTCGGACAGCGGTCCTTCTCGGTAAGAAAATGACAGTTTTTACAGGCGTTCAATGTCTTCATCTCTGCTCCCTCTTCTCGTCTCGCCGTTCCTCTTTGTCCCTCTTTTTCTCCTCACGGCGCCGCTCACCGCGCTTCTCCTCTTTCGGTTCAGCGAGCCACTCATGCGTGCCGAGCGCTGGCTGCCGCATGGTAAGCCCAATCTTGCTTTCCCGCGCGGAAAGCTCGTTCAGACTCACAGCAACGATTCGGGAACGGATGGGGTCACCAACCTTCAGCACGCGCTTCGTCTCCTTCCCCATGATGCGGCCGCTCTCCACATCAACATCCACGTAATCATTCATAATCTGACTCATGTGTAGAAGGGCATCCAAAGGCCCAATATGGCAGAACGCGCCGAACTCGACAACTTCCGCGACAATCCCGTCCACGAGCTCCTGGAGTATTGGGTTGAAGGTGAGCGCCTCGAACTCGACCTTCTGGTACATGCCACCGTCACCATGGATGACGATGCCTTCGTCCAGGTATACGATGTTGTCAACCACCACGATGAGCCCATAGTTCCGACGGATCGTCCCCTCAAAGGTTTTTTGCACGATATCTTTGACTGCCTCATCCAGATCCTCACCGAAACGCTCAGGAGGTACCCGGATGGTATCATGAATCTTGACTAAACTGTACATTCTCTCATCCACTATCAGGTTCGAACAGGAATGGTCTTATCCCTTAAATTCTTTTTGAGTGGGTAACTACACGTACCACGGGAAGGAAAACCGCCCAGTATCACGATGTGTTCCCCTCTGTTCCTCAGCTGGGAGAAGGTTTATAAAACACCCGCCATTCCACATCTTGTACCACAACGAGCAATGTGAAGAGACAAACCTAGTCAGGAGAAAGAATCATGGTTGAATTTAAAGTGGTTGTCAATGACACTAAAGGTGGGAAATCGTACACGATCCCTGTGAGTGGTCACCATGCGAACTCTCTCATCGGGAAAAAGATCAACGACGAGGTCGACGGCATCTTCGTGTCACTCCCAGGCTACAAGCTTCAAATTACTGGTGGGACCGACAAAGACGGATTCCCCATGCGCATGGATGTCCCTGGAGGTACCCGCAGAAGGTTGTTGCTTAGCGAAGGGGTCGGGTTCAAACCTAAGGAGCACGGCAAGCGGAAAAAGAAATCAGTTCGTGGCAACACCATCAACCAGGAGATCGTGCAGGTCAACATGAAGGTCACGAAACCCGGAGCTAAACCTATCGACGAGATTATCAAGGCGGAGGCGACCGCTGAGAAAAAAGAGGAACCACCGGCAGCCAAGGTGAAGAAGGGAGAGTAACCGATGAGTTTCCCGAAGCCCCCTGAAGTGAACATCGGGATGATCGGGCATGTCGATCATGGGAAAACCACGCTCACCCAACGACTCACCGGTAAGTGGACCGATGAGCACTCTGAGGAGTTGAAGCGTGGGATTTCGATCAGACTCGGATACGCGGACGCGGCGTTCTATAAATGCAAGCACTGCAGCGATCCGTCATGCTATACGACGCAGAAGACCTGCCCGAACTGTAAAGAGGGATGCGAACTTCTTCGTGTTGTTTCTTTTGTTGATGCACCTGGTCATGAGACGCTCATGGCGACGATGCTTTCGGGTGCCGCGATCATGGACGGTGCCCTCCTTGTGATTGCCGCCAACGAGCCTTGCCCGCAACCGCAGACGCGGGAGCATCTCATGGCGCTTGAGATCATCGGGGCGAAAAAAATCATCATCGTGCAGAACAAGATTGATCTTGTGTCCGAAGAGGACGCGATCAAGAATTACGAGCAGATCGTGAAGTTCGTGAAAGGCACCTGCGCCGAAGGAGCGCCCATTATACCGGTTAGCGCCCATCATGACATCAACATCGACGTGCTCATCAAGACCATGGAGGAACACATCCCAACGCCGAAGCGCGACATGGATAAACCACCGCTGATGTACGTCGCTCGTAGCTTCGATGTGAACAAGCCAGGGGCGAAACCGAGTGAACTCAAAGGCGGTGTCGTCGGCGGGTCACTGTTGCAAGGCGTACTAAAAAAGGGAGAGAAGATCGAGATTGCGCCTGGCAGGAAACGGGAGGTTGAAGGAAAACAGGTCCTTGAGCCGATCTTCACCACCGCGCATTCCTTGGTCACGGGCGGAACCATGACCGAGAAGGCGCTGCCGGGAGGGTTGCTTGCGATAGGCACAGAGCTTGACGCTGCCATGGTGAAATCCGACTCTCTCGCAGGTAAGATCGTGGGCCGGCCAGGGCAACTGCCGCCTGTGCTTGACACGTTTGACCTCTCCATGTGTCTGTTGAAACGCGTCGTGGGAACGATTGATGAGAAGAACGTGGAGCCGCTCAAGACTAACGAGCCGTTGATGCTGACGGTGGGTACCGCGACGACTGTGGGGATCATCTCGGAGCTACGGCCGAACTGGATTCGGGTGAAACTCAAGCTACCGGTCTGCGCCGATAAAGGCCAGCGGATCGCGGTGAGCAGGCGCATCGAAGGGAAATGGCATCTGATAGGATACGGGGAGATAAAATCCGCAAAACAGTAATTCTGGACACCAGCGCGCTTCTTTCGTTTTTTGAGTTTTCCGTGGATTGGGAAAAGGAGCTTGCTAGGTTGCTTGATGCGTACGAGATTGCGGTTCCAGAGGCGGTTCTCCAAGAGCTCGCCTTGCTTTCATCCAAAGGTGGGGAGAAACGGCAAAAAGCCAATGCTGCTTTGACCTATGCTTCGCGATACAAGACTGTTGAGACAAAGGCGACGCACGCCGATGAGGCAGTGGTCGAGTCAGTAAAAAAAGTGCAGGGAATCGTGTTTACGAACGACACGGCGTTACGTCACCGCCTTCAGAAAGAACACATTCCAGTTTTGTTGTTACGTGGGCGTAAAAAATTAGCTCTCGAAGAATGAAAGAGGCCCAAGAAAGTTATTATAAACACTCCTTCTATTCTGCTTCCAGTCCTGTCGGGGTGGCTCAGCCTGGTCAGAGCGCCTGACTCATAAGCCCAGCTCAAAGGTTCGAGCGTACTTAGCGCTAAGAAATCAGGAGGCCGCGGGTTCAACTCCCGCCCCCGACACCTTATTTAAATACTCAACAGGAGAAAAACGACTTATTTTTCCCTGCCCGACATTGAACCTTTTATTGGAAAAAAAATTGGATAAAGAAAAAGGAAAAGTTTCGTAAGTTCACATCCATTCTCCTGCATCTTTTTTTATTGCAACAAAGATTTAAATATCGAAGGACTGTTTATTTTCCCATAGGGTAGGAAAAAGATGAAAAAAAATGCTCTTGGAAGGAAATATTTCACAATTGGAGTCATCTTTTTTTTCATTGGAACAAGCATCGCTCCATCCCTACAATCAGAAGTTCCTTACAAGAAGAATATCATCACTGTTGACGATGAACCCGGCGATGCGGACTTCACATCCGTAAAGGAAGCAGTGAATGCTTCGAGCCCTGGTGATACGATCGAGGTGTACAGTGGGACGTATCCTGAAGACGGGATTCTCGTAAAGGAAGACAATGTGAGTCTTCTTGGCGTGCCTTATGAACTCGGCGAAGGGAATGATAGCGGACAACCTTTTATCAAAGGGAACGGCATTGACACCGTCATTAAAATCGATGCAAGCCATGTCGTTGTCTCGAATTTTACCATCGAACATCCAGAGACTGAAGATATGTATACTGCTGGCATTTTCGTCAACCATAATCCTAGTTATGAACAAAACAACGTAACCATATCGAATTGTGTCATCACGAATTCATCGAGCACAGGGATCTATGTTACGTATACAAGAGATAATATTCGAATCATTGGCAATCACGTCAGTCATTGCTTTCTTAGTGGAATTAACATTATGGCGTACAACCCCGTCAGTGGTTTTATCATCGCAGGAAATGTCATCACCGACTGTCGTAACTGTGGTATTACTTTCGATGGCCACGACCATCAGAATGTCTCCTTTAATAGAATCAGCAATTGTAAATGGGGGATAGAATTCGCAGCTAGCAACACCAGTGTTTATGGAAATGATATTGAAAATTGCTCTCTCGGGATTCGATGTGGGGGCATTAGAAACGTCTTTACAAAGAATAACTTTAAAAATTACAGCAAAATCGGATTTTGGTTTCAAAGAAATTTATTGAGGCCTTGGAAAAATAAATGGATAGGAAATTACTGGGATACATGGAAAGGCAGTGGCCCAAAGACAATCCTGGGATTTGTATCCTTGGATTTGTACGGTGAGTATTTTCGATTCATATTCCTCTTTCCATGGGTGGAATTTGATTGGCATCCTGCACCAGAACCCTACGATATTCCATATTTTTATGACCGACAGTGAAGAATTGACACTGATGTCCGCCCCCGACACCTTATTTAAATACTCAACAGGAGAAAAACGATTTATTTTTCACTGCCCGACATTGAACCTTTTATTGAAAAAAATTGGATAAAGAAAAATTATAAGTTTCGTATGTTCACATCCCTGCTCCTGCATAATTTTTTCCACTGGATGCTTTGTGTAATTATCTTTTTGTGACATAGTCCTATGCGTCTATCAGGGATGAAAGATGCACAAGACTAGTCACAAAGAGATAAAGTGGGAGAGGCATAAAGAGGTTAGCATCAACTGGAAACACTATGATGAAAGCAGA
>DATKKD010000102.1:0-4247 GCA_035543435.1 Thermoplasmatota archaeon | reverse complement strand
ACCCGGCCTTCCCGGTGAAGGGAACATCCTCGTCTTCTGTAACGGAAACAACCGCCCCGGTGGCCCCCTCTCGACCGTGGATGAGTTCACCCCAGATGTAGACGACAACACTGGTGAATACAATCTCCCACCCAACGGGACATTTGGCCCTGAGAATCAATCGTGGCATTATCCGCTGCCAGCCAACCTTTATGCTGATATTTGGAGCGGTGCCCAGCGGATGCTCAATGGCAATACCTTTATCTGCTCAGGGACCAGAGGGACATTCATCGAAGTCACGCCAGACAAGCAAATCGTCTGGACCTATGTCAACCCCTACCCCTCTAGTACGTACAACGCAGTATATCGAACCGAGTACATCCCACCACCGCCACCACCGGCCCCTAAACTCCAATGCACCGGGAGTCTCGCCTGGTCGAGCATCACACCAGGGGTGACGGTCAATGGCAGCTTCCAGGTGATGAACATCGGGGATAGCGACTCGCTGTTGAACTGGATCGTGAACAACACACCAATATGGGGGACGTGGACGTTCACCCCTCAGACCGGTGAAAACCTCACCCCGGCACAGGGGCCCGTGACCGTCCAGGTGTACGTAGTCGCACCCAAGGAGAAGAACGCGGTGTTCCAAGGAAATATCATGGTTTTCAATAAAGACAATGCTAGTGATTACTGCACAATCCCTGTCGTCCTCACCACACCGCTTGGTCAAAATATCGAACACCATGGGTTCCTTGCGAGATTACTTGAGCGATTCCCACAAGCATTCCCCTTGCTTCGGTATCTCATGGGATTCTAACTACACCTTTTTTCGCATCCGAAGGAAAACCGTGCCAATGCTTTCACACTAGTTACTTAGGTTCTAAAAAATATTTAGAGAAAGCATTGATCCTCTCGCAATCATTCCTCTTGTGGGATTTTCCGTCAGACTTTCGCATCTCCCACCCTCAGGGGCATTAAAGTAATGGGACGTAATCCCAACGGAAGTATTTAGTTCATGTCCAACAGGAGAAAAAAGTGATTTTTTCGGGTCCTGTCAATACATTTTTTCCCTTATTTTATTGTTCCAAACATTTAAATTATCTATCTGATATTATAACAATCATCGAAAGCTCAAAGGAGATTGATTTTATGACGAGAGAAGTTGTGAGAAAAAGCGTGGTTTTAGGAATGCTTGTCGTGTGTCTTGGTGGGTGTATCACCCCGTGCATCAGCGGTGTTTCGAATTGGCATCTGATCGTCTCTGATACCCATCCACAAGTGCTGGGAGGGATACCTCCTAAAGAAGAATGGAATAAGACGTTTGGTGGCCCGCATAAAGATGATGCGGCGTACGACGTGCAACAGACCAAGGAAGGGGGATTCATCATTGCGGGGTACGCCAAATCCTTCGGTATCGCTTTCTGGAATCCATGGTTGATAAAGGTTGACTCTCAAGGAACCATGGAGTGGAACAAGACGTTTGATTATTATTCTCTCCCGTCGGTTTCAGGGCGGATATGGTCTGTCCAGCAGACCTCTGACGATGGCTACATCCTCGGGTGTACGTTCTTCAACGCGACGCTGGTAAAGTCCGGGGAAACACAACCGATTGAAAGGATGAATCATGGATTCATCTCCTCAACAGTTCTTATCAAAACAGACTCCCAGGGGAATGAGGAATGGAACCGGACCTACGCTGGCCTGAACTATTCGTGGTGCTTCTGTGTTCGACAAACCAGCGACGGCGGGTACATCGCGACCGGCGGTGGCAACGCAAGCATCGAGGGTTCCCCGGATGTGTTCCTCCTAAAAACCCACCAGGATGGAACCCCGCAGTGGCTCAGGACTTATGGGACCAGCGACATGGATGAAGAAGGCCATATGGTCCAAGAGACCACCGACGGCGGGTACATCATCACAGGGATGTCGGATTGCAACTACGCCGACTCCTGGGGGAAGATTTGGCTTCTCAAAACAGACGCGAGCGGTTCCGTGGTCTGGGATAAAAAATTCGAGGGAACCAAAGGCCAAGCGAGCGTTGGGCTCGAGAACTACGGCAACTCGGTGCAGCAGACACGCGACAGCGGCTTCATCATCGCTGGAGTGATGAATTACCAGGGATGTCTGTTGAAGACCGACGCAAGCGGTAACGAAATGTGGAGGAAAACCCCGTTCCTGAATGACTACTCGCTCTTCAGTTTCTCAGCGAAACAGACTACCGACGGCGGGTTCATTGCGACCGGCAACGGGCTCATCAAGACCGACGGATCCGGAAATGAGATGTGGAACATCACCATCCCTACGCCGTTCACCGCAGGACAGCAGACGAGTGACGGCGGCTATGTCATCGCTGGATCGAACAACGGATATTACAATGGCGATGTTTGGGTGATAAAATTCGCACCGGAGCCTGTGATGCCCAAACTTTCATTCACGGTCGTGGGTGGCATTGGTGTCCATGTGAAGATCACCAATAACGGGACCGTGAACGCGACCAATGTCGCATGGCAGGTCCATGTCGAGGGCGGCATCTTTCATGGGATTAACCAGACCGTGCAAGGGACCGTCGACGTTGCTGTCGGCGGGACGAAGACGGTCGGGACCGGGATGTTCTTTGGCCTTGGCGGCATCCAGGTGACCGCGATGGTCGGTGATGTGACCAAGACCGCCGAGGGCACACAATTGCTCGTCCTCTCCATCGTGAAGAGATGAGGTAGCAAAAGCGCTGAAATCTCTACGGAATAACTCCTCATAGAAATTATCTGAGGATTCGTTTGAGAGCGACACAAAAGGTCCGAGGCAATCATTAATATCCTGATTATTAATGAAAAATCAGGGATATTTTTATATAACCCAGGGGGCTTTACTAAGATAAGGGGGGTTCCTATACTGAAGCCAGCGTTTTTACATGTTGACGACTGGATAAAATACTTGGTATCCCTCCCGTTCAAAGATTTCAAATGAGGATGAGAACATGAACCATAAGAAGTACGCCAAAATCGCGGTGCTAACAACCGCTGCCCTTTTCACGGCGACTCTTTTCAATTCCGGGGCTCTTTCACAGAACAAAGAGAACCTGATGCCACTTCTGCCGCTCGACAGCAAGGAAGGCCACTTCCTCTACACCCCGTGGCATTCGAAGACGACGTACCTCATCAACGAAACCGGCGCCGTCAACCACACCTGGCAGGGTTCCTATTACCCCCTGTATGATTCCTACATGGGGGATAACGGCTCCATCTACCTCGCCATCGACTCAGGCCAAGGCGGAGTCCAAAAAATCGCCTACGATGGCACAATCCTATGGGAATACCACTACACGCGAGACAGCAGCTTCGCTACCCATGACATCGTCCCCCTCCCCAACGGCGACTTCCTCATCATCATGCAAGAAATCAAATCACGCGCCCAAGCCATCCAGGCGGGACGCGACCCCAACTCTTTCTATTACAGCCAATTCTACCCGAATATGATCATCCAAGTCCATCAGACCGGCCTAACCAGCGGCGACATCGTCTGGGAATGGCACATCTGGGACCACCTCATCCAAGATTTCGACCCGACCAAAGACAACTACGGCGATGTCAGCGAGCACCCCGAACTCGCCGACATCAACTTCGACCAATACTGGAGTCCCGGCTGGCCGTATATGAACTCCGTTGACTACAATCCCAAGTTCGACCAAATTCTCCTCAGCGCCCATAACTTCGACGAGGTCTGGATCATAGACCACAGCACCACCACTGAAGAGGCTGCAAGCCACTCCGGCGGCATCTACGGCCATGGCGGCGACCTGCTTTACCGCTGGGGCAACCCCCAAACCTATGATCGAGGGGACGCGAGCGATAAAAAACTCTACTTCCAGCATCAATGCTGCTGGGTCAAGGCTGGTCTCCCACAGGCTGGCGACATCCTTGTCTTCTCGAACGGTAACACCCGCCCTGGAGGCCCTCTCTCAAGCGTCGATGAGATCACTCCTGATGTAGACAACGACACTGGTGAGTACTATCTTCCGCCTGGGGGAATCTATGGCCCTGCTGATCTCACCTGGCAGTATCTGCTGCCGAAAAACCTCTTTTCCGACGGCTTTGGCGGTGCGCAGCGGATGCTCAACAACAATACCCTCATCTGCTCCGGATGGAACGGGGTTTTCATCGAGGTCACGCCAGACAAGCAAATCGTCTGGAGATTCGACAACCCCTACCCGTACAAAAACGACGAAGTCTACCGCACCGAGTACATACCGCCCTATGAGCCACCACCAC
>DATKKD010000101.1:0-2250 GCA_035543435.1 Thermoplasmatota archaeon | reverse complement strand
CTCGATGAATAATTTTTTCGCGAACCAGGTTCAGGCATATGATCAAGGGGTTGACCACTGGGACGGGAATTATTGGGACGATTGGATCGGGGTGCAGCATCCATTGCTTCGGTTCATCCCGTATCACATTCCCGGAGGCATCGGAGTCGACCTGCATCCGAAGAGAACGCCTATTTAATCTTGTGAACTGGAAGGAAAAAAGAAAAAAAAGATTGGGGAGTATCAGTACCCCAACAGGTGTCTGAGTATCGGGAACGCGTGTGGGAACCGTTCGAACAGCCATAAGAGAATCGGCTGGTGTTGTGGTTCGTAGGATGATGGCATGGAGACCGATAATGTCCCCCAATCGCTTTCATTCCCGTGGCTATCCTTTGCTTTGGCTGAAATGACATACGTTCCTTTTACGGTCCAGGTATGTGTCTGAGTCACTGTCATTCCTGACGAGTACGGCCCTATCCAACTGCTGTTTGTTCCATCACCCCAGTCGATGAAGTAGGAAACGTCATCACCGTTAGGATCTGTTGTCGTGAAATTATAGGCGGTGGCGACCTTTATTTTAGCTTTTACTGGACCTGTGATGGTGGGTGGGACTGGTGGCGCATTCTGCATTTGACCATAGAGTTGGAAATTAAGATCATGTGGAATTCCCCACGTTATAACAGATATGTTCTCCCAATTAGGAGCACTCCATAGAGCACCTTTGAAAACTGCCTGGTGAAGCTTTATTCCACCGACAGTCTCGTTGTGTCTTGACCAGCAGGCTTGTGGTGGATATGCACCTACCCCCTGGATGGTAACCCAGTATTTCGTATTGGCATCGAATGCGACCGGTACTGGTAACTGTGCAGAATAGTTCGCAACCCAATATTCCCTTCCGCTGGAGGCATTCGTCCATTCGTACCAAAATGAATGCTCAATCGAAGAGTTGGTGACGGTTTGATTAGAGATGATTGCACCTGGTGTATTTCCGTTACCGCTATCTGTCCAGAAAATAATGTTCCAGTTCCATCCGTAATCCTTGAACCCTTGAGCTAGTTCGCACTGGAAGTAGCCTCCTTGCCAAAAAACCGCGGAGATTGTTACCGGTGCACCAAAGACGAAATCATCCGCTGGTGTTGCATCACCGTCTGGCCGTAGCACAGATACGATCACACCGCCGCTGCCTCCATAGACGCCGACCGTATTGTCCCAAATAAGATCTGGGCCTCCTTGGGATTCACTTGGGTTCACAGTAAGCATCTTCTTCATAGTGTTAGTGTTTGTATTTGCTAGGGCAGTCAATGATGAAAACGCCATTAGAGCTGCCAAAAGCAAAACAGCTGCCTCCCTCGCAATGGTCTTCTTTTGCATGTTCGCTCCTCCTTCTATCTTTCGTTTTTATTTTAAGAAACAGACTACCATTTCCGTTATTTGCGTAATGTGCATTAAGAAAGTCTGTCCCTCTCATCATATGTTAATCCATAATATTATTTAAATGTTTGGGAGCAATAAAAATAAAAAGAATAGATACAAGCAAAGTATCAACACGGTTCATTTTGCGACAAAAACGAAAGAAAAAAAGGAAAAAAGGGAGGAATTGTTCCCTATTTCTTTACGAGCGTTAACACGAGAATCTGCGTCCCTGTCGCTGATTGGGTGGCGTCCGCGATTTTCGCGGTGATTGAAAGCGCACCAAAGCCGAACAACACACCGCTTCTCTTGGTCTCTGATTTCCCAGCGGCGATGTCGATTGAGCCATTCACGGAAGTATTAATCCTTCCGAGAAATCCCCCGTGAACAGTGATTACCCATGGTTCCCCTAAAACATCGGTCGATCCGTTGTTCTTGAAGTTCACACTCACTCCAAGACCGATCCCGGGTTTGATCGTAATGATAAAGGTGCTTGATGAGCTGCTCACCACAACATTCTTTGAGACGGTGCCATCCACTCCTTCGTCATCTTTCACCGTCAAATGAACGGCGTACGTCCCAGGGGCACTGTATTGATGGGTCGGATGTTGCGCGTAGCTACTGGTCCCATCACCGAACTCCCATGTCCAATTCACAAGATAGCCGTCAGAGTCGAAAGAGTGATCGGTGAATTGAACGACGGTTTGCGTCGTCGGGTTCGCTGGCATCCAGGTGAAATCAGCGACCGGGGGTTGATTTGCGACAACACCTAACGTTCCGTCCGGCTGGATGTTCTGCGCATAGATATCTCCGCCGTCGTTGCGGAGATCCTCCCATACAGCGACCCATTGTCCCATGTAA
>DATKKD010000100.1:0-8908 GCA_035543435.1 Thermoplasmatota archaeon | reverse complement strand
GTTTTTCAAGGTGATGTAGGGGTCGTCCATATCGAGCCAGAACCCGATACGATTCGTCATCTCCACCCAAGCGCTCTCGTACCGAAACACGCTTTTCTTGCATTCTTCGTTGAATTTCGCAACCCCGTAGGTCTCAATGGCTTGTTTATCTTCAAGGCCCAATTTTTTCTCCACTTCGATCTCGACGGGTAGCCCATGGGTGTCCCACCCGCCTTTCCTCAGGATATAGTGACCATGCATGGTTTGGTGGCGTAGGACAAGGTCCTTCATGACGCGCGTGAGCACATGCCCTGGATGCGGTAGGCCGTTCGCGGTCGGCGGGCCTTCAAGAAACACATACGGCGTGCAGCCTCGTCGCTGGTCGATAGATTTCTGGAAAATGCCATGGTCTCGCCAGAATTGCTGGATCCTTGTTTCAAGGTCTTTGGGATGATATTTTGCTGGGGGCTGCTGGATCATGGTGTTATGCACCGAACAGAGAGGAGTCACTCTGAAATTGTCAGGTAATGCCACCACTCCATTAAAACCGTTTCCTTTCTTGTTTTATCCTAGTAGTTCTTCGGGTCCTGTGCCTTCATGAGTTCACGTAAAAGCGATGTGGCGTAGCATCCTTTCTGCAGCTCGAACCGAAGGGTCACCGCCTTTTTCCCCGGGGCGGCGTCATCGGGTTGCATGGTCCATGCAAGCGAGGGTAGCAGCGCGAGCAGCCCCCGGCGTGAGCCTGACGAGGAGAGGTAAGGTACCTCAGGGATGATGAAATCTTTCGGGTTGATCTTTTCTTGCTCAAGCACGGCCTGTTCGATCTCACCCATCCGCCCGTTCGCGTAGGTCGGTTCACTCCCGACCAACAACCCGGTCACCACTGCTTTCTGTTTCATGAGCTGTCGATTGACCTTATCGATATTTGACGCACTGACAGGGAGATATTCCTCTTGGATGATGCCATGCCGCACCGGAGCGATCACATCCCCCAGGGTCGCCTGATGGATCGGCAGGTTTTGCCGGAGGCGTTCGCTTAGCATCCGGTTGAACAGGTATGATTGATAGGCATGAACGAACATCATGAGCAGGTTCTTTGGCAACTCCTGTAACGCGCTGGTGAAATCATTGGGATTCTGGATGAGTTTGTTGAGGATAGCTTTTTCAAAATTCAGGGAAGCAGGATACGTGTGGAACGCATCAGCATAGTCCCGTGTACGCTCGAGCGCCTCCCGGAGTCGATAGGTCTCTTCGGACTCTCCAGGGATAGGATGGCCGATATATGTCATGGCCGCACGCTCGAAATCACCCTGGACGATATATTTTCCGACGAGATGGGTGATAGAACGGACAGCCCCGAACCGTTGGATGCCATAGAAATTCGGGAATCCGTGCACGGTTTCGACGGGGGTAAGTATGTTGTTCAATTGGTTTTCGGTCACCGACGAATCCACATGACGGATTATCAGTTCGAAACGATTCCCCTGAAGATCCCCGATGCGAACAGGTACGGACGAGTAGTACGGGTTTTGTACGTTCACATCAGGAAGCGAAAGCGCTACGAGCTTTTCCTCGGAGATGTTCTCAAATGACATCAGCTGGGTGCTGTAGGAGCGTTTGTCCTTTGTGCCTGCGAAACTGATACGACGTTGAGAAATGCGGAGGCGGTCCGCGAGGTCATGCACCAATGTATTTGTCTCCCAGTTCTTGCAGGAGACCTCAGCGATCAGGAACCTTCCCTGCTCCACTCGCGGGGGATACAAAAAACGCTCAGTGACCCTGAAGTCCTCGGGGTAGGTACGCAGCTTCCCGCCGATACCAGGCTCATCCGTCCAGAACCATTCGATGCCGATGTGTTGCTCAAAAGCAGGGCTGTTCATTCGACAGTACATCAACGGGTTACTCAAAATTCTTCCTGAACTGTTTCACTTCGTCCTCGAGGTATTTCACTGCTTTCTTCAGCACGTCCTCAGGAGAGCCTTTCTTCACGCGAATGAACAACCGTTTTTTTGGTGCCATGGGGTTATCCGCCATGGTCGCGGCATACTCGACGTCGTTATTCTGAAGCAGGATATGGGTGATAGGGTGCAGGATCGTCTCGTCTTCCCCGGTGATTTCAATCTCAAGCTCGGTTTTGGTCTTCTTGATGGTCTTTAGTTCCATTTCCTCACCCTCACTTACAGTTTTTGGATATCGAGATCCCCGTAATCCTCAGCGATGCGTCGATGCTCCCGGTTCCCACAGTTCTCGCATTCGAGGCCATGGTGTTTCTTGATGAGCGGGTGCCTGCATTTCGTACATAACGCGCGGATCGCGCCAAGGTTTCGCTCCCGTGTCTCCAGCTGGACGCTTGGTTTCACTTGGATGACTTTAGCGCGAATAAAATCCTCGGCCTTGTACTCCGTGGATGCATCCTTGATGTACCCCGATGCAATCTCTTTCACGTGAATAGTGGCATCGGTGTCCCCTGAGACTGGTCGTGGTTTTCCCGCGACATGAACGACCTCCGCGATAATCATGGTTGATTTCGCCATTGTTACCCTCGCGATTACTGTATCCCCTTTATTCAATGTCACCGGGGTGCTCGTCACCGGTTTCACCTCTGCGGTGCGATGTTTTTCATTCACCTGGTACAAACCAATGCGTGCCGCCCTGATGATCCCGTTTTCCTCGAATGTTCCCTCGCCCGGGAGTAATTCTTCAGAGGTTGATAACTGATCACCTGGCATCACTAATTTCTGTTTCATAAGGTCACAAATCCAATAAGGCAAGTTCATCTATGTTTTAAAGGTTATGGTCTTCGATTCTTCTCAAGAGCAGATACACTTCGGAACTCGAACTTTTTCAGGGAGAACTTTTATAAATGGCTTGTTCATTTCGATGTGCCTATTAAAAGAGATAGACTGTCAAGGTGACCTCTATGGCACGGAAACCAGCGAAGATGTATCGATATATCAGAAGCCAGGCGACCACACGACGAGAGTACATGGGTGGTGTACCGCCATCACGCATCACACAGTTTGTGATCGGTAACAAGACAATGGAGTTCCCTGTGTCCCTAGAGATGACTGCGAACGAGAAATGCCAGCTACGGCATACTTCGTTAGAGGCAGCCCGTATCTCTGCGAACAAAGCGTTAGAAAAAAACATTGGTCCTGCGAATTATCGGTTTGTCATCAGGGTCTATCCTCATATCGTCATCCGAGAGAACAAGCAGGCGACCGGGGCTGGCGCCGACCGTGTCTCACAAGGGATGCGACGTGCCTATGGTAAACCCGTGGGGACCGCGGCCCGTGTGAAGCGCAACCAAGTGCTCATGACGATTGATACAACGCAGCAGTTCTTCCTGCCCGCGAAGGAAGCGCTCCGGAAGGCTGGGATGAAGCTTTCAACACCCTGCACGATTTCTGTCGCAAAAGGCGCCGAGCTTCTGCATTAACGTTTTTCTCAGACGTATTTCATAACAAAGGGCAGAAGGATTAATGCGAGGATTAGCAGGGACACCACCAGAGACACGTTTTTCACGATTTTCTCTTTAAAGTCCTCGTTGACTCCTTTCTTGAGTTTGTTGATGAGCGCGCGGATGCCGTCGTTGAACAAGAACCCACCGTCCAGTGGCACCATGGGCAGCACGTTGAACAGCGACACCGCGAGGTTCAACCAGAAGACCCAGTACAACGCGCTGATACACATCCAGAACATCCACGTGGGCAGGACGCCAAGCGGTCCCGTGATGACGTACGAATCGGTGAAGGGGGCGGCGATGGGGTTGAACCCCGCGAAGTAGCCAAGGAGCGGAAGACTGTAGAACGTCAGGAGGCTTTGGGGGAACCCTGCGAACGGGTTCTTCAGAATCCCAAGGTACTCCTTGAAGACGGAATCCCGCAGCAACGACTGGACCCCGAGGTACCCTTTCCCCTTGTAGGAGACGTTATTCACGTACTCCTTGGGCCGTTTCGCTAGCTCCAAATATTTATCCCCTAGGGTCACCCGGGTGGTGTACGAGACACTGTTCTTCATGAAGGTGATTGCGATGGATTGGTTCGCTCTCGTCTGATTCAAGGCATAAAAATACTCGGTCCCATTATGGAGCACCGATCCATTGACACTCGTGATGATCATGCCCGGTTGGAGCCCGATGCTCTCTGCTGGGGAATCATTGTCTACCATGAACACGACCGCGCCCGGGGCTGCTGGCTGGACCGCGGGCATAAATACGAAGGAGAAAAGGAGGATACAGATGAGCACTACCACGAAATTCGCGGTAGGACCGGCTGCATAGATACGGGTTCGGGGCAGAAGTTTCGCTTTCTTCATCTCCTCATCATCAGGCTCGCAGAACGCTCCGATAGGGACAATCAAATACAGAACACCCAGGGATTTCACCTTCAACTTATCCACGAGCGTCAGAATCCCATGAGAGAATTCATGGACGACGATCGCAATAACCAGCCCGAGCAAGATGTATCCGAGATACTCAAGGGGAAGGATTGGGTTGATGCCGGGCAGCACGAGCGCGACCTCCGGCCCTGGCAGCGCGTTTCTCTGCGCAGGGGTGAACCCGAATACGATCCAGGCGGTCCAGATAATCAGCGCGGTCATGAGCACCATCGTCACGAAACAAAAGACAATGCTTGCATTCCCGTAGGCCTTCCAGGTTCGCTCGTGTCGAGCCCTGTTTTTCAGAAACTGAATCCCTCGTTCGGTCCTCCACATCAGCGCAGGACCATAGAAGGATATGTTATGTTTTTTCAACACCCCTTTTTTGTACAGGACGTAGACGGTTATCGCATAGACCGCAATAATTGCGAAAAAAATCAACAGGCTTTCGATAATGGACATAGGCACTGGCCGTATACCTCAGGTGTTTTTAAAATGTTGGAACAGAAGCCTCACTTGGCGTGCTTCAGCATCAGTCGTGTCTGTTCCTCGATGTCAACCTCGTACTTCTCATGGACGTACATCTCTTTGATATAATGATAGCTCACCGCTCCGATGAAGGCGATGAGGATGCCAGAGACGGTGTACCCCCAGAACTGCGGGGTGTAGAACTGTTCGATCAGGAACTCGTTGCCCTTGTAATACGCCCAGATGGCGTCCCCGATGGTATCAAAGATTGTATAGCCGATGAACCCAAAGGCGAACAGCGAAAACGGGACGACCCAGTAGGACCACAGGATCTTCTTCTCCCTGATGTACACGTCCGTGATCCGCCCAAAGGCGGTAAGGAGCCCTGCAGCAACGACTCCCCAGGTGATCCCTGCGAGAAACTTAAGGATCAGCACAGCAAGCGGCATGTCCTGATGAAACGTGTCATTGTACGCGTAGAACACGCTGATGGCGATGATAACAATCGCAAGAATGAAGGTGTAAAACGACGGGCGCCCGGCAAGGAGTCCAGCCTTGAACTCATGCCAGAGAACCGCGACTTTCTTCTCGGAGTTGAACGTCCGAATTAGCAAATAGATACCCATGGTGAAAAGGATCGCGCCAAACCCGGATGCGGCCATGCCGAATATCGCAAAGACCGCCCAGACGATGAGGATCAATGCGATTGGCAGGAAGAACTGTTTCTTCACCTTGTCCTCATCCAGCAGCTTAATGATCCGATAGTACGAATCTTCCAGCTGCTTGCTTTGCTTCACATTCACTCGCTGAACCGCGGTGATCTTCAAGCGAGACTGGATAATGGGGAGTATGTACTCATCCTCGGCGCCGTCGCTGATAAGAATCGCATCTTGCGCGTTGACTTCTTTGAGCACCTGCTCGAGCTGCCCGGCGAGCTTCTGATCCGATTTCACGCCAATGCTGATGTCGCCGCACAGGGTTGCTATCTCAACGTCTTTGCCTTCTTTCTTCAACGATTCGTAAATGGAGATTGCATAGAAAATCGCGTTGACATCAGAATCCTCAGGGTCCGCGAGACCAAGTTTGTTGGCTGCATCTAGATTATTTTGCGCGCCGATGATTGGACTTTTCACCTGCGCTTTCCGACCGAAGTCATCGTCACGATCAATGTTGAGGATAAGGGTTTTCGCCATTGTTTTCAGAATTAATACTTTGTACTATATATAAGATTTTTCAAGAAAAGGGAGATCTAACTATCCTTCTTAAGGGATGCATCGGCATGGTTTTCAGACACGATTGATAACGGTTTTTACAGGGAAACAAATGATAAATGTGCCCGCTTAACATGCTGAGAGGGAGACCAAATACTCCTTGATAGGCACACGTAATATTATACGCATCAAAAAATTCGATTTTTGTGACGTATTTTGCCCATCGGAATGCATCCGTTAATTGTTTTTCATCAGCTACGAATGCAATTCGTAGGGGACCGTCTGAAAAATTTTGTATTCCATTTTCTTCATACGCTAGGATCATGGTTACTCCACCTACCCCGTGGGGATATCCTTCTGTATCATACACTTGAATATTACCTTGAATTTCACCCTGTGTGTAATTGTAAATATATCCATCAGTGGAAATGGTTTGGAGATTATATGTGGTAGGAATCAATGAAAATTCATTTGCTAGAGCTGAAATCGGTACTCCCTTATAGATAAATGGACCTACGATGGTCCCAACTTTGTTTAGGCGTCCACCGTATCCAGTTACTGAATCCATATTTTCTAGTTCTTTACGAGTATATGTTTTTTGATTCCCATGATACGTCATTGTTAAAATAACACTGTCATTTGAGTGTTCATTGATTATTATTTCTTTATTTATCTCAGACACACTCGCGTCATTATCATTGACAGTAAGTGTTACCTCATACGTACCAGTGTTGCCATATTGGTGGCTTGGATTTTGTATTGAGGATGAATTTCCGTCACCGAAATCCCACCGTCGACTTATGATGTGTCCATCGCTGTCCGTTGACTGGTCGGTGAACTGGATCATATCCGAGTCACTTGGTGAAGAAGGACTGTAGGTGAAGGCAGCGGCCGGTGGTACATTGCTTACCATGATAATTTTTGATA
The DNA here is from genome assembly GCA_035543435.1 of Thermoplasmatota archaeon. GTDB lineage: Archaea > Thermoplasmatota > E2 > DHVEG-1 > DHVEG-1 > SM1-50. Next base: position 1,943 of record DATKKD010000100.1, on the reverse strand, counting down.
GAGAATTAATTTCACTATCATTATCGAGAATGGTGAGTGTCACCTGGTACGTCCCATTATCGGCATATTTATGTGTAGGATTCTGTAGGGTTGAGTTACCTTCATCTCCGAAATCCCACCGTCGACATATGATGTGTCCATCGCTGTCCGTTGACTGGTCGGTGAACTGGATGACATTCGAGTCATTTGGTGAAGAAGGGCTGTAAGTAAAATTCGCTGTTGGTGGAATGTTCGGCTTTGGCATAACCGTAATCTCTATCGTGTCATTATCACATGCACCATCGCCGTCAGAGACTTTTAAGAGAGCTATATATGTGCCAGGTTTACTATAGAGGTGAGTCGGATTCTGTATGAGAGAAATAGTTCCGTCACCAAAATCCCAATAGTACGAAATAATCATGCCATCGGTATCGGTCCCTGAACCTTGAAATGATACGGCTAAGGGAGCATATCCGAATGTCGTATTCGCTGAACAAGAAGCTCGAGGTGGGTGATTTTGTTGCAGGGAGGTGTTACTTGAAGTAGTATTTTGATTTAAGTTTTGATTTTGATTCTGTGTATTCGAGACACCAAAACATCCACCATACACACCAGTGATAATTATTATGAAAATTATTACTCCAGTTGTTGTTTTTCGAATTGTCTTTTCCTCCTTCATTTAACTCAAGAAGGAACACGATAGGGGATCTAGTCCCCCATGAGGTGCCGTAGGAACGGGAACGCGTTAGGGAATCGCTCAAATAATCGTTCCAAGTATTGTAACACTTGTAGTAAAGGCGTGAAGGCATTGTTTTGCGGCATGCTTATGGGTAAGGGATCTGACCAGTTGCTCTCTGTGTCATGGATGTTTTTCGCTTTCACCTTGATGGCGTAGGCGTCTTTTTTAGTCCAGATGTGGCTTGCTTGACAAGAAGCTCCAGAATCGCATGGTCCAAGCCATTTGCTCGTGGTTCCGTCACCCCAATCCCAAAGATAATACACCTGGCCTTCATAGGGTTCAATTGTACTCGTTGAATACGTGTATATTACCCCAACTTTCCCTGTCGTCTCACCAGATGGCGTGTCAGGCCTATGTGGTGGTGGGCTAAACACAAGCTCTACAACATATTTTGCCCATAAGAAGGAATCGGTGATGGGTTCATCATCGTTAATAAACGCAATTCGTAAGGAGCCACTATAATTTGTTTGTCCATTCTCCTTTGTTGCAAGAATCATATCAACACCTCCCACACCTATGGGTATTCCATTCAAATCATAAACCATAACCTCTCCTTGTGTTTGGTTATAGGTATAGTTCACAATATAGCCATCATTGGATATTGAAGTTACGTTATATCGTGAAGACATATCTGGAAATTCTTGAGCGAATGTTGTCATTAAAACCCCGGTATATGCATTTGGAGGTATTACTTCACCAGTAGACTTTATTCGACCTCCGTTGCCAGTGACTGGATCTAACGCCAGCAAATCATTCAGAGTATAATATTTATGTTCATTTCCATACGTTAATGTCAATACAGGATTGGCAGCCTTTGCAGGTGGTGGTACTACGAAGTTAGAAAGAACAATAACACACACAACCAGAATTATTCCGACACATACCTTTTTCATAAAAATATATCTCCATTGGCAACGATTCCGAAATAACTAATTATTTATAAGATTTATTCTACGAGAATTGAAAAAATTTCGGTACAGGATTCCTTTGAAACGCAACTGTTTTGAGTACAAAACAGAGAAATCTTTTTAAATAGCCTGTCGTATGAAAAATACATCGGGGGTATTATCGTATGAAGAACAGGTACCTAATCTATTTCATATTGTACGGAGTATTTCAGGGAATCTTTTATGGGTGTCTTTTCCATCTGGGCTGAGGAAAAACTTCACCAAAATCAAATATACCTGCATTCTATTTCTCCTCGCGTATGCCCCTTGTCAGCTTT
>DATKKD010000099.1:0-10729 GCA_035543435.1 Thermoplasmatota archaeon | reverse complement strand
TGTGATGACCTCACAGCCGTTCTCTTTCACGATCACGGTGTGCTCCTTCTGGGTGACGATGCCGCCTTTCGCCTCAAAAAGCTGCGGATACTGTTTTATGACCCCGAGCAGTGAGAGTTTCTTCAGTGCGAGATCCCCGCTGTTCGGGAAGGTCTCATGGTACCACCGCTCCGCGAACGGAAGGGTGCCAAACTGAGCTGCCATTCTCTCGAATAACATTTTCGTCCTGTTATCCCTGATAAGCTTCGCCTTTATGGATTTGTTGCACAAGTAAATGTTGCTTCCTCCCCCTGAGATGACGTGCCCAAGACCGTTCGTAGCGAACGGCTCGATGGCGAGTACATCGCCCTCCCTCGGCTTCATCTTCAGCCCCAGGCTTTTCACATTCGGGACTGAGAGGCCTGAATGCAGCTCGAAGCGACCAAGGCCATGTCCCATGAGGTTGTCGATTGGTCTGTAACCATACGAGGTGATGGTGTCCTGCACGGCCGCTCCAAGGTCTGAGAGTGGGACGCCTGCTTTGAGCACCTCTATTGCTTTCTCCAGAGCTGAGCTTGAGGCAAGGACCATCGCCTCAAATGAATGCGAACCGATCTCAAACGTAACTGCGGTGTCGGCGATATATCCATCCACATGGGCGCCGACGTCAAGTTTCACGACATCACCTTGTTTGAACTCTAAAGTGTCGTCATGGCGCGGGCTGTAATGCGCCGCAAGTGCGTTGACCGCGATGTTCACAGGGAAAGCAAGACCAGCACCACTATTCTTAATTCTTGCTTCGATGCTGGCTGCGACATCCAGGCAACGAGCCCCGGGCTTGAGCAATGAGACGCCGTAGGTGCGTGCGTCCGCGGCAATTGCTCCTGCACGTTTGTAGTTCTCATAGATTGTGCTATCCATGGGTCATCACATCCAGCAGTTCCTGCTCCGTGATTATTCCTTGCCGCACCACCCGTAAGACCGAGGTGCTGAGGTCAACGATTGTGGACGGGGTAGCTACTAAACGTCCAACGTCAAGCGAGACAAGGGTTTTTGTCTGTAATTGCATCAGAATATCCTTTATAACCCCTGGCGTTTTTTCATGATGACGATTCGCGCTCGTCACAGTGAGCGGTCCGTACACCTTAAGCAGACGTAGGGCGAGCGGATGATTTGGGATCCTCACCGCCACAGTCGCTTCCCCGCTTGTGACAATCGTCGGAACAGATGGTTTTTTCTGTAGAATGACGGTAAGAGTACCGGGGAGGAATCGATCAATAATACGATGCGCATATTCAGGAAGCTCTGCAACAGTTTCAATCTCTTTGACAGAAGCGACCGCGATCGGGAGAGGCACGGAGAAGGGACGTTGCTTGAGATTGAACACCTTTCGTACGGCATCCTCGTTATAGAGGTCCGCACCAAGAGCGTACAAGGTGTCCGTTGGATAAATGATGGCCTCCCCGTTTCTCAACGCGTGAAGCGCACGGGTGAAAACAGTCTCGTTCATGACGTGACTCTTATTTGTCTGGCTTGATGAAGTCGCCAAGGGTGTACTTCATTTGCGATCGCGTCTGTTGTATGGTCGTTGTCTCTTTGACTTCCTCGAGGAGTGCAATCCCTAGCTCCTTTTCCAGTTTCGTGATCATCTGATCGGAAGGTCGGAGGTCTCCGTTTTCGAGTTTCGCGATCGTCACCGTCCGCTCCCCGATTTTAAACCCGAGCTCCTCCCGGGTGAGCCCTTTTTTCTTTCGAGAGGTTTCGATGAGATGGTTCCAGTTGGACACCAGCTCCTTGTTCATGGTTTTGTAGATGTCTTTCGGTGGTGCTTGTCGTGGCTTGTACGTCGGGGGCCTGTGAGGTTGCAATGCTCGATACGTTCCTTGGCTCACAGGTTCTTCGTGCTGGACCCCACCTTCTGCGTACTTGATGCAGTCAGGGCACACGTACATCTTCGCACCGTCGATAATCGCCTCTTTACAACCCTTAGCCTCCCTTCCACACAATTCACACGGCATCGCGTCATCCCTCCAATGCATCCTGAACGATTACAATAATCCTGCCTTTTGGAGGATCATGAGATCCTCGGTGCTGAGCTTCTCGCCCCTCTTGAAGCGTTCAAAGACCTCATCGGCTTCTTTCTGTGCGGCAGACACGTCTTCCATTTTCTTCTTCTTTTCTTTCTTCTTCTCCGTGTTTGCGATGGTTTTCTCCAGCTCGTGGATCTGGTTCACGTGGTCGATGAAGTCCTTGTGGACCTTGTCCGCCTCGATTTTCGTGATGACGATGTTCTCCTGGATTTCTGTGGTACGTTTCATGAGCTTATCAAGCTGGGTGAGCTGCTCGATCATCAACTGGTGCTCTTCCTGGGCCTTGGTCGCCATTTTCTCGACAAGGTCATGCTGCTTCTCCGCTTTCTGCTTCAGGATCTTCTCTTCATCAATCGCTTTCTTAAGCTTCGGATCTTTGTTGAGTGTCTCTTCCGCGTCCTTGATCTTCAAATGGATTTCTTTGATCGTTTCAATTAACTTCTTCTCTTTCTGCGAGGACATGGGTTGGGTCATGTGCTCGTTCTCAAGCTTCCTGAGGTGTTGCTTGAGTTCGTTGATGTTCACGCCCGAGCTGGTGCTACGCTCCCGCTCGAGATCCTTGATGGTTTTTTTCAATTCGAGATGACTCTTCGAGAACTCGTTCCGGAGTTCCTTCGCATGCTTCACCCGCTCGTTGAACTCATCACGTTTCTTCTTATGCTCGCCGACCTGGTTGCGGATTTGACGAACCTTCACGTTCAACTCGTCGCGCTCTCGCGCCATCTTCTTCGATTGCTCATGCAGCTCGTCACGCTGGCGCTTCAGCTTATTCGCTCTCTCTTGTAGCTGATCTTTCTTTTGAATCATCTCTTCGAGCGGGACCTCGTCCATTATCTGCCTCTGTATTGTTTGAGCGTCAGTCAGGTAAAATATCGGGGATGTATTAAAGATTATCTGAGTGTTTCTTCCAAAGCCCCCTGACCGTCTTCTTTTTTTTACCTAAAACAAGATTCTTTATAAAAGGGTATCGGAGTTGATAACGTAACAATGAACCACGATAGAACGTCTGTCTCGCAGTACTCCAAAGTTTACGTTAACCCCGAGATTGTTATGTTTAAATAGCCAAAAACAATTTACAGTGCAAGAATTTTGAGGAGAATGTCTATGATAGACGACGAGTCACCTGAGCCGCAACCTGAGATGAAAGGATTAGGATGGAGAGTATCGCTGTCGATTCTCGTCAGCATCGGCTGGCTTGTTTTCCTTGTGCTATGGCTATTCTTCTATGCGAAACAATACCCTTGGGAAAAGAATTTCGCGATCTTTCTCTTGTCTATTTTTCTCCTGGTACTTATTGTGGGTGCACCCTGGGCGATATGGGGATTACGGTTCCGCAGTCCGAAGGAAAAAGAGCTGTGGAGCACCACCGGGTTCCGTTGGCGCCTCTGGGTCTCCTGCATCTTTATCCTTGCGGTCTTTCTCTTCCTCATCTATTGGTTCTGGTCCCTTGCGCAACCCTATGACATTTATCAAAACATCGCGATTTTCATTGTCTCCATCATGATCATGGGGGGTATCCTCGCTGCCCTCTGGGCTCCCTGGGGCATCAAGCACAGCCACAAATTCGCGCATGCGCGCTATGAGGAAGAAAAGAAGCCATAGTACCTGCGTGAAGGCACGCTCACCCGTCCGTGTTTGAACTCCTACGCCGTTTTCTCTGATACAAAAAGATACTGTCGAGGAACACCGCAAGCACCCCAGTGATGAACACCATGTCGAATACGCTTGCCCCCCCGATGACCGCATTCGTTGCCGAATGCACCGGGAATGAGAGCAGTCCGAACAAATGCAGCACGTCAGCGCCGAGAAGCACTCCGAGCGTCCCGATGGCGTACGCGAACGGAGCCGCTTTCCGCTCAATACCCTTGGAGAACACGGCGGAGAGCAGACTTGCACCAAGGACCGGGATAAGCCAGTAAGGGAACTCAGCAACAATCCCTTGAGACGGGTCAGGATAGGTCACAAGATACGTAATTGCCGCAATAAAGACGATCCCAACAAGCACCAGCGCCACCCGTAATCTATTCTTAATGACCAGATAAATACTCAATGCCAACGGGATAAGGGCGCCTCCGACATTGACACCCACCAGCCAGTAGGTATCGTAAGTGAATAAGGTTATGTTGGAGAAGGTTATCCCAGCAACCCCATCAGCAAGCCCTGATCCGAGGAGAAACGAAACAAACACAATCACGATTGCCTCTAGAGAGGAAAACCCCATCTCATGGAACGCCCTTGAAAGAATCAGATACACAAGATATAACGCAAGCAGAGGAAGAACGATGACAATTAGGTACCCACCAAGAAGACTTAGCAGTGAGGTCGCATCAGCCATCTTAGTTTACATCCACCAATGATTTATAAACCTACTCAACTCAACACGCCTCATCAGAAAAATTGCGGTCATCTCAATTATTTTACATCGAAATGTATTTATAATAGCCACATATACAATTAATAACTACCAATAGGGGGTAACATATGAGTTCTGGAAAAGATTCTACCAAATCTAGAATAGAGGCAGTTGTCATAGCCCTCCTGTTCATAGGAACCGCATTGATTGTTCCCGTGAGTACGATGGCTAAGAACTCGGGAATTACGACACAATCCCAAAACAATACTTATACTTCTGATGATAATGGACCGTTTGTCCTTGATCGAAGTTATTATCTCCGAGACCCCAACCCGGCAGCGGTTGGCGCCGGTGACAACGATGACGCAGGATATAAAAAGGACGCGGGAACCGACATCACCCACTCATTAGCGATCTATCCTGGGGAAGTCATCGATGAAACTCCTGGACGTGGCCGAGAGGGGAAACTCACAAGTAGTGACACCCAAGATTGGTTTGGCTTCTCAATGAGCAAAGGCCAAACAATCGCCATCACTATGACGCCACCAAATGGATTCAACTTCGACTTGTCGCTCTCCGATGCAGCAGGGAACGTGCTTGCCACCTCATCGAACTCTGGCAGCACCATCGAGACCATTAACTTTCCCAACGCACCTTACGCCGGAAAATACTTTATGAGAATATATTGGGTGAGTGGATCCGGGAGCGGTCGATACAGCTTCACGGTCACCCTAGTTGGGCAAAACGATGCGAACTCAGGAACCGATGCAGGCAACACCCTTGCTACCGCACTCACCATCACCCCAGGGACCTACTTCGGGTACCTCGACATGAACGATCCCTACGATTTCTACAAATTCCAGGCTGATCAAGGAAAAGGCATTCACCTGAAATTAGCGATGAAATCAATCGCGTATCTATCCGATTTCGATCTTCAACTCTATGATCCGAACGGCAAGCTCGTGTACGCAGGAAACCAATACTATGATGATGACCTCCTGTATCCAGCCACAATAGGTGGCATATGGGAGGCACGTGTCGATATCTACCCTGGCTGGGTGGACTGCCCACATCCCACGACTTGGTCCTACTACTCCTATGGGTCTGGCGCCTACAACCTGACATTGATTCTTGAGGCAAGCGCGACCCTGCCGTCACCTATTCCGGAGCCGCAAATCACCCCCATCGCAAAAACATTCAAGATCACCAACGACCCCAGCAGCACCAAAGACGACTTCGCGTACCTTGCAGCCATACCCGCTTGCAACTACCTTGACAATGGAAAACGGTATCTTGCACCCATTATTTACACCGGCGATACCACGCCCACTGCGTACTACGACGACCCAACCGGCTACGGAACAGTTAATGACATGACCCAGTATTTAGTGGATGACTGGAACACCTACCTTGCGACCTACGGTAAGAACCCCACCGAGTATATTGTCCCTACAGACCCCATTCAGGCGGCCTCTGAAATCGCGAAAAATGGGTGGTCATCTTCGAACACTGCTGTTGTCGCTGTGGACGGAAGCTCCTTTAACGACACCACGAAAACGGTTCTGAAAAAGACGGCAACCTTGAAACGGGAAGTCAGCGTTGAAGATGTCCCGAGCAGCAGTTCGAAATTAATGAATCTTAGTTCAAGCACTCATGGATATCTCACGTTCATCGGCCCGAAATGGGGTGCGCTGAATGTCAATGTCACCGGCATTACAACAACGAGCGGATCGGCAAATGGTGCTGGTCTCACTCAGGTAATAGCGAAATTCATGAACCTCGGCTCCGATGATTGGCCAACGCCCTACGATGGAACGGGAAATGCAGGCGATATTTATATGCCCGTGACGCAGATAGGTTACTGGTACCCTTACTCGGACTTTACAAAATATCAATTTAGCCATATTATCGTGACAAAAATCGCTGGCGATCGATACCACTTCAAAGTGAATGCGAATGATGCGGTCATCAACGCGGTCGTGTCCACAACTCAGCCGTCCGACCTCCTTGTCTTCCTCATCGACCCTCAAGGGAACCTGAGATCACCCATCATCCCAGCCTGGAACGGACCGGTCAACCCCATGTTCCAATGGAATGGACTTGAGAATCCCGCAGTGAACCCCTGGAGAAGCTGGAATGTTGATCCTCATACGGAATTCTCCGCGCAGGTCCTGCACCCTGAGACAGGAAAATGGACCGTGATTGTCGTTCCTCGATATGCGACCGGAGCGGATGTGAAATACACCTTAACTACCACAGTGAGAACCGTCAATCCGGATCGAGCTGATGCGACGATGTCAGCTGCGAATGCTGCGGTGATTGCATCGTTGAATCATTTGCCACTGTTGTATGTCACGAAAAACAGCGTCCCAGCAGCGACCACCGATGCCTTTACCAAACTAGGGGTCCACCAGGTGATCTTTGTCGAACGGAACAACATCGGCTCCGCTGTCCGTGGAAGTCTGACGATAGAATCTGGGAAGGATCTCACGACTATGCAGGCAATCGTGGATGAGATAAAGAGCTCTTCGGCCTCCGAGAATTACATCACCTTGACCTCCCTGAAGACCGGCGATGGATACTTCGCACCCGCGGCGATGCTTGCGGCATACCATGGTTCCCCGGTACTACGAGTCGAAGACTCTGCTAGCGGGGACGCCGCTGCTGTCGCAGAACGGATCCAGGCCTGGCAGCGCTGGGCTGGGGATTACTATCACGGATCTCGTGCGAATGGGCATATGCCGGACGCGTCCGTACCTGTCGACCAAAACAGGTTTTCACTCCTGATGACCCTCATAAAGTTCGCCTTGGGCAAGGTCAGTGCAAGTGATCTTCCACCCCTTGGTCTCGATGCAAAACGCTACTGGAACCAGGAAATGTTCAACGACACCCATAACTATGTTGTCAGCCTCGGACTTGATAAAACGGGTCAGGAAGGGTACGCTGTCGTTGCACCACGGGGTGATATCAATATGGAGCTCCACTCCGTTTTGATGGGTAACAACTCCTACGCGGGCGACATCCCCGGGATCACTCCAGCCTATTCAAGTGACATCGTTGTCCGGGATATCTTGTACCCCGCATTGATTTATGCAAACCCAGGACGTGACGTCACCACCGCCTCGCTTATGAACTACCCTGAAGGCATGAGCTTCGGGTTAAACGACCATAAGTCCCATTCGGCGTACTCCTCCAGCGTTGTGAAAAACACCTTCAACTCTCACTTCCGGACTTATGACGGGCACACGCTCTGGAACGCCTATATCCAGCGAATGAACGAAGGCGCAAGCGTGTACTACTACTCTGGTCACGGTACCGGTGGTAGCGGCATGGCAGAGATGTACGAGCAGACTAGCTACTCAAGCTATCCTGATCAGGTCTGGTGGGATGGCTGGCGAGGCTACATGTATGACAACTGGAAGAACCCGCGCGATTGCCTCGGATTGATCTGGTTCAACCCGGAGCCCCCAAATCTGTACGATATCATCCACTACAAATGGGTCGATCAGCAGTTACCGAACCTCCACAGTCAAGCGATCTACTACATGTCGTGCACAACCGCTGATGGGGCCTGCCCCATGGTGTATCTCGAACATGGTGCAATCTTTTGGTATGGGAACGCGAACACCGGGTTATGCCCAGAGGCAGACATTGGAGACGACGCGGTCTTCCAAGAAAGCTTAGTCAATGGAGTATCGATCGGTGTCGCATGGTCACACCAGGTCTGGTTGCACTACCGAGACTTCACCACGGGTGACACCACCTCGATGTACGGCCCTGCGAGTATGACTGTAGAGTCCATCCAGAACATCTATGGTGACCCAGCCTTGATCGTCTACAGCCCCGAGTGGACCTCACCAGTCCCGATAGATGCATCGTAAACTGCATCTACCCTCTCTCTTTTTTTTATATTTTTTTTATTTCTTTTCGCAGTATCTCCTGTACGTATTATTGGAGAAAAGAGAAAAAAAGGAGTGACGTTATGCGCGTCGTCTCTTGAACTTGTACCCGTAGTAGATCGCGCCGGTATGCCCGTCCTGCTGGATCTTGCGGAACGTCCCCTCGACCTTCATCCCGATTTTGACGTCCTCACACGGTGTGTCGACGATTTGACCCGTGACCTGCGGTCCTTCCTCGAGTTTGATGATCGCCATAGGGTACGGTGTCTGCTCTTCGAAATCCTCAGGTCCAACGTGGATGATTGTGAATGTCACGACCTCTCCTTTGCCTGAGAGGGTGACGTCTTTCATCATGCCGATGCTTTTACGCCGGCAGTGCGGGCAGGACTCCCGCGGTGGGAAGAACACGCGGTCACATGCGCCGCATTGGTTCCCTTTGAAGTTGTACCTCTGAGGGATCTCCCTCCAGAACCGTGCGACACCTTCTTTCACGGTTACATCGCCTCCAAGATATGAACGACACACGTGGCACCCGAGCCACCCACGTTATGCGCGAGTCCTAGTTTGGCGTCCTTGACCTGTCGTTTCCCAGCCTCACCTCGTAGCTGGAGCACGAGCTCAACGATCTGCGCGACCCCGGTCGCTCCTACCGGGTGGCCCTTGGCTTTCAGACCACCGCTGGTGTTGACCGGGATCTGGCCGTCAAGGGTAGTAATGTGATTTGTGATCGCTTGGCCGCCTTTCCCTTTTTCGACGAACCCAAGGTCCTCGATGGCGCAAATCTCGGCGATGGTGAAGCAATCGTGTACCTCGGCGAAGTCGACATCTTTAGCAGAAATCCCTGCTTGTTTGTACGCCATTTTCGCGGCATATACGGTCGCATCCAGTGTGCAGATGTCCCTACGCCCGTGCAGGGCGAGGGTGTCCGAGGCTTGGCCCGAGCCGATGATTTTCACAGGTTTATTCGTGTACTTCTTCGCCTTCTCGGCAGCACAGAGAACAATAGATGCTGCCCCGTCGCTGACCGGCGAGCAATCCATGAGTCCTAAGGGGGAGGCGACGATTGTTGCCTTTAAAACTGACTCGAGTGAAATCGGAGTTTGGTACTGGGCACACGGGTTGAGCGCGCCATTCGCATGGTTTTTCACAGCCACCTGAGCCAGCTCTTCTCGTGTCGTCCCGTACTCGTGCATGTGGCGTGTGGCGATCATCGCATAAATCCCAGGGAAGGTAACGCCGAAGAACGCTTCCCATTCCTGGTCCGAGGCGGTTGCGAGGATTTCTGTGGCTTCGCCTCCCCCAACATCATTCATTTTTTCGATGCCGCCGACCACGACGACATCGTTCATACCGGACGCCACGGAGAGGTATCCTTCTCGTACGGCGAGTCCTCCTGACGCGCAGGCGCCCTCGACCCTGGTCGAAGGAATATGAAGCGATGAGAACCCGGACACCTCGGCGACCAGGGCACCGATGTGTTCTTGGTCCACGAACCTTCCTGAGCTCATCGAACCGACGTACATCGCGTCGATGTCCTTGCCCTCGATTTTTGCGTCAAGGATCGCTTTTGAGCCAGCCTCCGCAATCAGTTGCCTGAATGATTTATCCCAAAGCTCCCCGAATTTTGTGAGTCCGACTCCAATCACTGCTACGTCTCGCATCTTTCCTCACTCCCAGAACAATAAATTCGTCATTTTCGTATACGTCCCATAATCAATGTACTCCTTGTCCGCGACCATCTCGGCGATCGTCGGCGCGGCGTGTCGCGACAAACGCGTGATTTCATCGGTGACCGTGATATCGAACGCGTCGCTTCCGGCACCTGATCCATAGCTCGTCACAAAGATCCTGTCTCCTGGTTGCGCCACATCCAGGACGGAGGCAAGCCCGATCATGGAAGCACCAGAGTAGGTGTTCCCGATGTACGGCACAAGGAGACCTTGCTTCACCTGGTCCATGGTGAAACCGAGTTTTTTCGCGACGTTCACCGGGAATTTTCCGTTCGGCTGATGAAACACCGCATACGTGTAATCTTTCGGCTGCGTCCCGATCTTCTGCATCAGGTTCATCGCGCAGTTCGTGATGTGTTTGAAGTACGCTGGTTCCCCTGTGAAACGTCCGCCGTGGGACGGGTACTTCATCTCTGCACGGCGCCAGAAATCAGGGGTGTCCGTGGTAAAGGAAAGAGTGTCATTGATCGTGGCGACGACCTTGGTCCGTCCGATGATGAACCCAGCGCCTCCCGCTGATGCAGAGTATTCGAGTGCGTCCCCTGGCGCGGCCTGTGAGGTGTCTGCCCCAATCGCAAGACCATAATTGATCATCTTTGCTTTCACAAAAGCGGTGCAGGTTTGAATGGCTGCGGTCCCTGCCTTGCAGGCGAACTCGTAGTCAGCGACCATGAGGTT
>DATKKD010000098.1:0-17251 GCA_035543435.1 Thermoplasmatota archaeon | reverse complement strand
GGCGCGGAGCTTGGCATCCTCATCAAGAACGGGGACGCGCTTGAGGTATCAGACAAGGTCACCACCGTCGTCTTTGATAAGACTGGGACGCTCACGAAAGGAAAACCAGAGGTGACCGATGTTCTCGGCATTGATACGGCTGAATCGCGGGTTATGGAGCTAGCTGCAAGCGTTGAGAGGAACTCGCAGCATCCGCTCGCTGACGCGGTCGTGAAGAAAGCCCAACAGCAACAGCTCGCTATTGACAGAGGCACAAGGTTCGTTTCCTACAGCGGCAAAGGCGTGGAGGCGGCGGTCCAGGGAACCGAAGTGCTCATCGGCAACCGTTCTCTATTCAAGGAGAAGAACATCGTTATCCTCAAGAAGATCGAGGACGAAAGCATCCGGTTGGAAAGCGAAGGCAAGACCGTGATGTTCGTCTCGTTCAACCAACGGTTGGTCGGTCTCATCGCGATCGCTGACACCCTCAAGGAAACCAGCAAACCAGCGGTCGACGCACTCCGACAAATGGGACTTAAGGTGCTCATGATCACGGGTGATAACACCAAGACAGCCGCAGCAATTGCTCAACAGATTGGAATCGACCGAGTGCTCGCTGAGGTGCTCCCTCAGGAGAAGGCAAGCGAAGTGAAGAAACTGCAGCAGGAAGGCGAAGTGGTCGCCTTCGTCGGAGACGGCATCAATGACGCGCCAGCGCTCGCGCAAGCTGACGTCGGGGTTGCGATCGGTGGTGGTACTGATGTCGCGATCGAGAGCGGCGACATCGTACTAGTGAAAAACGACCTCGTCGACTCTGTCGCTGCAATGCAGCTGAGCAGGAAGGTGATGGGTCGCATTAGGCAGAACCTCTTCTGGGCGTTCGCGTACAACACCGCACTCATCCCGGTCGCGGCAGGGCTGTTGTTCCCCTTCTTCGGGGTGACGTTTCGCCCGGAATACGCGGGTCTTGCTATGGCATTGTCATCCGTCACCGTTGTGAGCCTTTCCTTGTTATTGAAACGATACAACCCGCCCGTGAAGGAGGTGAAAAACTGATGGCTATTGATCCTGTCTGCAAAATGACGGTGGATGAGAAGACCGCACGGTTCACCACGAATTATCAGGGGAAGACCTACTACTTCTGCGCGCCAGGATGCAAGAAGGCGTTCGAGACGAACCCGGAGAAATACCTCATCGTTAAGTGAACATAGACCCTTAGTGTTTTGCGGTGCAACTATTTGTCATGTAAGTGTGAGTCGATTTACAGATATCCTTTACTACGGCAATCCTCTGTTGCCCTAACAAACCAAAGGTGAATGTTGAATGAGGCGGCAAGCACCGTCCTTCTCAAGTATACCCAACAGCAAATTCTTCCTGGATGATTTGCGGATGATCACGACGGCTTGAAATGGAGAACCTCATGTGCTTCCCACCTGTTTCTTGTCTGTATTATGTTCTACTAACTTTTCGAGAACCTTGTACCCCTTAATGCCGTCTTTTTTGTTCAAGATAAACGTCAGCTCGGTGTTCGTTGACACGATTTCATAGATGTTGATGTTCTCCCAGGCGATGCTGCGCACGATGTTGTAGATAACCCCTGGTGTATACAGGAAATCTTTCGAATAGGTAAGTGTTAGGGAGACGAGATCTCTTTCGATGTTCAAGATGGTTTCCCCGGAAAGTATCTTCAAGAGCTTTTCCCGATAGCGTTCGTTCGTCACGACTGAGACTTCGCGTTGACCGTGGATTATATTGAGGATGTCTCCCTTTTCGAAATCGACGATATCGTACAATCGTTTAAGTTTGCTTAGGAGAGTCGGTGAACGATGCATAGCGATATCGCAGATGTCTGTTTTTAGGATGATCTCAGAGGAATAGTCAAAGACGATGGTTTTGTGCTCTGCTGCTAGCGTTTCCGCGTATCGTCGCAGCGCCATGACGATCGCGTGGTTTTTAACCTCTTTGCCAAGCTCCGCCTCTACCTCCGGTTTGAGCAGTTCGGCAAGCGAACCGTACGCGATGATTCCTCTCATCATCGGTTCGAGGAGGAAGATTTTGTCGTTGACGATTTTTTGGACGACATGGCTAACCATTACCATCACAAATCACCTAATTTTTTGTTATTATTATCACAATACGTATTAATATCACTTTTTGTTACCATTGTGGTGAGGTAAAACTATGACACAAAAGACCATCATACGAACAAACCTGAGAAGGATAGGCCAACTCACTGGAATGGACCAAGAGGAGGTGCGAGCGGCGATAAAAACACGACGTCAGGTAGTGATTGCGTTGGTAATCATGATTATCGGGGCACTTGCCTTCCAAACATGCGTCGGTACCATTCCTCTCAAATACACGGGCATTAGCATCAACGATTTCTCCACATTCTGGAGACTAATGTAAAGCACTGATTGGATGCACAACAGTGCCATCTTATTTTTTTTCAGAAAGGATAGATCGGCATGTTCCAGAAACGGCATCAGCTCCTCCACACACTCCTCGAAATAACCCTCCGTTGCAACATGAACTGCATCCATTGTGGTTCATCAGCAGGAACCAAAAGGAATCAAGAGCTTTCAGCGAGCCAGTGGATGTCCGTCTGCGACCAATTAGCAGAATTATCATGCAGACAAGTCACCCTCATGGGAGGGGAACCCCTCGTCAGGGACGACTGGTACGACATCGCGCAACATGTAAAACATCGAGGAATGAAACTCACCATCATGTCGAATGGATTCCTTATTACCAAAACCATCATCAATCAACTGCTGTCACTAGAACCATATGTCGTAGCGATTAGCCTCGATGGCGCGACCGCTCAAACTCACGATTCTATCAGAGGCATCTCTGGTTCCTTCGAACGATGTCTAGAAACTCTACGCTTACTAAGAGACGCAGGCCTGCCGACGACGGTGGTGACAACGGTGCATAAACGTAATGTGCAGGATCTCCGACAAATGAGGCAACATCTGTTGAACAAAGGAATCGCCTGGCAGATCCAAATGGGGAACCCGTTCGGCCGTTTCCCGAAAGAGCTCTCCTTGTCCCTGGAGGAGTTCTATGCAGTCGCTATGTTTATCGCCTCAACCAAGCGTAACTATTCCCTCAAAGAACTCCCGGTCACGGGCGCCCATTGCATGGGCTACCATTCATCGGTGCTGCCCAACTTGATGGTCGGATCATGGAAAGGATGCTACGCGGGGATGAACGTGCTCGGTATCCAAAGCGACGGAGGAATCAAAGGATGCCTCTCGCTTCCAGATGCTTTCATCGAAGGGAACGTACTGAGCAACCGCATCTCTGAGATCTGGGAGGAACCCCATGCTTTCTCTTACACAAGGGACTTTCAACACACAGCCCTCGTGCACTACTGCAAAGAGTGCAGACATGGCGATACATGCAAAGGAGGGTGCCTCTCGGGATCGATCTCGTTTACAGGACTGATGCATGGCAACCCCTATTGTCTGCATCGAATAGAGCAAGAACATCTCGCTGTTCAGCAGAAATAGAACGTTTCAATCAATATTTTACTGTTTTACGGCGCTGCCCTTGCACACCGTGTTCATCTTACAGGACGCGCACGCGGCTTTCCGACTGACGTTGCCGCTCAGGACGAAGAAGACCAGGAGGATCACGAGCACCGCTATCTTGTAATAATCGATCTCCGCGATGATAGAGATCACGACCACGATGAGCGGGAAGATCGTCAGCAGCCCGTACACGATCGGCGCAAGTCTCACGCCGATGCTTTCATTGAACTCCTCGATTTTCCCCCGCTTGAAGAGCACGGCAGCAAGCTTCCCCCATCCCATGCTGCACCATTTATCGTAGTAATAGCAGTTCGTGCAGACGAGCCAGCGAAGGACTAAGTACACGACGATTACCGCGACGATGAGGTACACCGTTGCCAGGATAGGCGAGAAGAACCACACCGCAATCGTACCGACCACGATCCACAGGATAATCAGAAGGTTCCCGAGGATCACCCGCGACATCGCGTACCGCTCAAGCCCCTTATCATTCAGTGCTGCGTCCTGTGCCATTCCTTAACTCACCGTTGGAGGAATAAGCTGAGGGGGTTAAAAAAACAATCTATTGTGGAGCACATGGTAGGATTCATGAGGAATCTTTTTTAAGAAGCGGTTCTTATGGGAATCCTACCACCCACCAGTGGCTCAGATGATCATCATGAAAAAACTACTCCTGTCCCTCGGTCTTATTGTGCTTGTTTGTTCAAGCATCATGTTCACCGGATGCGTCAACAACCAACAGCCCGTGGTAACCCCCAAAACGGTGCAAGCGCTAGCCATAGACCTCGTCACCCTGCTGATCCAGAAGAACTACGACGGTGTTTACAGCTACTTCAACACCTCGATCACCAGTCAGATAACTGCCGCGCAGTTCCAAGTCATCTGGGAGCAAAGCGTCCTAAAAAATTATGGAAACCTGACGCGGATAGACGGGAACAGAACCGCGAATGAATCAGGGTATCAGGTCGAGTACGTGACCTGCAATTTCTCAAAACCAGTCGAGATGGACCTCAGGATCGTCTTCAACGGTCAGGAGAAAGTCATCAGCCTGACCGTTGTTCCCACCACAGTGCCATACAGCCCGCCCCAGTATGTGAATCTCAATGCGTTCACCGAGGAAGCAATCACCATCGGGACTAGCCCGTGGGTGCTGCCAGGGAACCTGACCGTCCCGAAGGGGACAGGCCCGTTCCCGGCCGTGGTCCTGGTCCAGGGGTCAGGGCCGAACGACCAGGATGAGACCATCTACTCGAACAAGCCGTTCAAGGATATCGCCTGGGGGCTCGCCTCTCAAGGAATCGTCGTCCTTCGGTACGTAAAACGAACCCGGGAGTATCCACAGCAGTCAGCCCAAATCCAAAACTTCACCGTGGAAGACGAGGTGATTGACGATGCCATCGCAGCAGTCAGCCTCCTCAACAGCCTCCCTGTCGTGAATCACTCACACATCTATGTCCTTGGCCACAGCCTCGGTGGATATCTTGCGCCTCGGATTGCATCTCAGGATAACCAGGTGGCCGGGCTCATCATCCTTGCTGGCCCGACCCGCCCCATTGAAGACTTGATCCTGGAGCAGACACGGTATCTTGCGAACCTGAGCGGGACGAACCAATCCTCGCAAATCGAGGCAGTTGAGCGTGGAGTGGAGAAGATAAAATCCCTGAATTTCACGGATAACGAAAGCATTTTCGGTGCACCAGGATCCTACTGGCGGGACCTCGCGACGTATGACCCAGTCCTGACCGCACAGACCCTGCACGTCCCGATGTTCATCCTACAGGGGTTGCGTGACTATCAGGTCACGCTTGAGGATTTCGCGCGGTGGAATCAGACGTTCTCCGGAAACAACATGGTGACGCTGAGGACGTACCCGTCGTTGAACCATCTGTTCATCCCTGGGACTGGAGTCCCGTCAAGCGCAGAGTATCAGATCCCGGGTCATGTCGCGGAGCAGGTCATCAATGACACCGCAGCCTGGATCCGTGCCCGGTGACCACTTTGGCAGTCTGCATCGCATGGTTTATTAGCCTGTAGCTCCTTTCCTTTTTCCGGGGGTCTAGCTTTTTTTGTAAGAAAGATCCTTACATCTTTTCTTACCTCCCAGACTTGAAAGACTAGGCCCCCAAGAGACCAGTTGAGCCTTTCTTTTCTCCAAAGCAGCGCGCAGTCAGTGGCGGAAAAACATCTTTTTATGGAGAAAACCACAGAAAAATTTATATTTCATAAGCTCTATTAATATCCTTGGGGGTCTAGCTTTTTTGTAAGAAAGATTCTCATATTTCTTTTCTTACCTCCCAGACTTGAAAACACTAGACCCCCTTCATGTTTCTTATCGTAGAAAGGTATTTTTTTATAGAAAGAGTACTTACAATCCTACAAGGTTCGTCAGGAGATATCCCTCTGGATTTCGGTCTCGCGGAAATTGCGGCAGCAGCAATGATTTTGTTTGTCTTGGTTATCGTCATCGTCGCTTTGGAGGAGAGGCGGATTCATCAGGGGAAAAAAAATTCAACACCTCGACGATTTTCTTACTAATCGGTACTCTTTGGATCATCGCAAGCCTCCTACTTGGCTCCTCCACGCAACAATATTTCTTCGACAACGGGCTGTTCAACCTTGGACTTGTCGTACTCATCGCTGGCATGATCGCATTCTCCATCGAATATATCGCGGAGCGATAAAGGATGAGTGAGCCGATAACTATCGCTTGGAGCATTCCCTTCATATTGATTATGATTAGCCTTCCTATCGTCGTGTTGCTGCTGATCACGAGAAAACAGAGGGTCGTCAGAGCTCCGAACGATCGCAGTGTGTTCCTCGTCGGGTTAGCATGGTTTTTTGTCGGGCTCGTCCTCATGGCAGTTTACGTGTTCATGGACGTCCCGTTTTGGCTAGGGGTTCCGGTTGCAGTGGTCGGCCTCATCTACCAGGTGATCGGCCTGTGGCGCCCGTGGAAAATCAAAGAGAAGAAATGGATTTTTTTAAAAGCCAATCGTTAGTCGATTACATGTCGTACGGCGTTTGCGCGGGATGCCAGTCGATGTTCACCCAGGGAATTCTGATGACATGGTACCCTCCGGGCCAAGGAGCATAGCCCTCCCAGGTTATCAGGTACCCGTGTATCACTTTTGGTTTCGAGAGTGGTTCCCCCCAGTAATTTTGATCCCATCGGTTGCGAACAGCGTTGTCAAAAAACGAGTCGTTCGTATTATGCAAGAAGTTATTTTTTTCAATCGTGTTATGGGACGTTCCAATCAAAGAAACACCTACCAGGTTATGTTTGAACACGTTCCCTGAGATTTCGTTGTTCCGCCTTCCCGCGACAATGATACCAATAGGGTTATCGAGAATGATGTTGCCACTGACGGCGGACGATCTCTCGTTCAGGACGAATCCGTAGTACGTGCTATTTTGAATCGTGTTGTTCGAAATTACGTTTGCAACGCCCTGCATGGTGTCAATGGCTTCGGTGCAGTTCATGATAACATTCCCGGAGATGGTGTTCCTTTTGGAGTTCTGAAGGAAGATGCCTTGACGGCAGAGGGAAAGCGTGTTGCCCTGAATAGTGCAACCCGTCGAATTCAGAAGGGTGATACCTGCGTCCAGGTTGGAAAGGACGAGGTTTTTTACCGTGATGCGCTGGCACTGGAACAGGAAGACCTGGCCGGCATCCACAACGGTTTTATCCGTCTCACCTGTGAGGAAGACGAACGGTTTGCCGTTCACGATGTTCGTCTCGCTGATCACATTGTGGTATGATTGATACAGCGTGATGCCGTTTTTTATGAACGTGTTATGGTGGATGGTGTTATCATTTGACGTCGTGAGCTCGAGACCACCATAGCAGGTATCAAGGAGCGAGACCATGGTGTTGTTCGAGATGGTTGCGTGGCAGGTTTCCCAGAGCCGAATGCCGACGTAGCTTGGCGCAATCGTGTCGTCGGTGGTCGCGATGATGAGGTTTCCCTCAATGATGCTACCACCGATTGACTTCCCGAGGTCGATTCCTAAAAGATAGGTATCGTTCAACGTATTACCGCTGATATGATCCCCACCGGAGTTATAGATGGAAATCCCCATGTTGTTCTCAGAAAATTCATTCTTGGTTATCGTAATGTTATCGACATGGTCCGCGTTCACCGCGTACCTACAGTTAACGATCCTATTGTCTTGGATGATCACCTGGGACGCATGGAGGACGATGCCGTCATCGTACCAATCGTTTCGTCGGAGAGTGAAACCAGCGACGGTCACCCCTGATTTATTGATCGTGACAACATCCCCATAGTCACCCCCGTCTATCACCGTGGTGCTTTTATTTTCACCAAGGAGCTGAAGTGAGGTATTGATACGGACGTGTTCGTAGTACGGGGATGCGTCATCGAACACGAACACCGTGTCGCCGTCGCTTGCGTTATCCACCGCCTGCTGGATTGTGGTATAGTTACCAGGTCCGACTCCACCGACATACAGCACGGTACCAGATATGATTACGGGGTGTTGCCCGATTGAAAATGACGTCTCTATTCCAGAAACACCAGCTGGTAATGCCATCATCATCGTGATGACGACGACGATCGAATATTTCGTCATGATTCCTCCCTCAAATTAAATGATATTGAATTCATATTTTCTAGAGTATTTAATTGTTTCGATTGAGTTTACCACGTTTTTTAGGTGGCCTTCATGAGTTTCATACTCCGGCGGTTTTTTTCATCAAGAACTCCTTTTCGGAAGTTTTAAGCAATGAAAACGAATCTGCATATTCATCGAAAAAGGAGAATAAAAAACTATGGAGAAGAAACGTGTTGTTATCATGGTCTGCATGTTGATGCTGATTACATCGGTTGTCCCCGTCACCGCAAGACTATCAATGGGCGACGTCGCCCCTAGTGGCGTGGCCAGCGATTGGATCACGCTTCCTGACCCGGCGCCTTCCACCATGGCGCTAGAACCTGCCATATGTCATCGAATGTCCTTTCACTACAGCTACCCGTCGACACCCGTAAGCGATCAGGATCTCTCCACGGTGCTCTGGGCAGCGTACGGGACGACCTCCACTGGCGCTCGGACTGTCTACAGCCCTAACGGGACCTACTCCACAACAATCTACGTGATTCGCAGCGAGGCAACGTACACCTATGTGGCCGAGAACCATTCGCTGAAGCTGTGGAAAACAGGGAACTATCTGTATCTTGGTCAGGGCACTGGTGCCCCGATCAAGTTCGGTCTCGTGTGGAATGAAAGCATCACGCCGGATGAGAAGGCAGCGATGATGGATATCGGCATGATCGCACAGAACGAATATTTTGAGGCAATCTCCCTCGGGTTGGCGACGATCACGACCGGGATGGGCGTCAGCGACCTGTACGACCTCGGGCTACCGTCCAACGAAAAACCAGAGATCATCATGCACCTCGGGTACCCACCTGAGCAGTACGATTTCACCTACAGCCCGCTTCCAGAGCAGAACCTGCCGCCCGTGATCAACAACACGGCCACTCTGGTGGACGCGGTGACGAACCGCACGATCGTGAGCAAATGGGACAATGTGACACTACCGATCCTTGATGAATCCCAGACCCTGTGGTGCTCCTACGGGTCGTCATACCTTATTGACCACATCAACAACCAGCGACATCGCACCTTGCCTAGCGCGGTTGGCTACTACCCCTTCGTGGTCTATGCATTGAACCAAACAGCCGTGTACAAGTACAACCCTGCAACGCACGCCGTGACCCTCATCGTGACCGGCGATAAGCGGGCTCTCGTCCAAGCCGCGATCGCGCACGATGGCATCGACGTCGCCTCGGCACCCTGGGTCATCATCCCGTTCTACGACCATAACAACCATCCAAGCTATCTCGCGTGGTGGTGGTACGAGACAGGCGCGATCATCCACAATGTGTTCCTTGAGGCTACCGCACGGAACCTCACATGTAATGCTGTCACGGTCACCACTGATCCTGCGGGGTTGCGTGCTGCCCTCGGCCTCTCCAGCCAGACGAACCTGATCCCGGAGGCCGTAGTCATGGTCGGCCATCCGTTCAGCGGAGGAGGCCAGGATACGACCCCACCGGTCACGACCTGCACGCTAGCAGGGACACAGCAGGGGGGCGCGTACATCAGCCCCGTCGAAGTGACGCTCACCGCGACTGATGACATCTCTGGGGTGAATATCACGAGGTACAAGGTCGATACGGGGAACTGGACCACGTACGTCTCCCCATTCGCCGTCACCGGCGATGGACCACACACCGTGTCCTACTACTCCGTGGACAAGGTGGGCAACACCGAAGTCCAGAAAAACACCCCGTTCGTAATCCAGTTTTTCAACATCACCACTATCAACCTCGGGTTCGGCGTGAGCGCGGTCGTCGAGAACCTGGAACCAGTCGACCAGATCAAGGTACCGTGGAGCATCAGCTTTTCCGGCGGGTTCGTCATCCCTAGAACACCGAAGGGTACGGTGGACATCACGGCGGAAGGGAATGCTACCGTGAGCGCAAAGGTATTCGGCTTAGGCAAACCGACCATCACGATTACGGTGGGTAAAGAATCAAAGGCAGTGAAAGGGTTCATCTTCTTTTTCTTTATCTTGAGAGTGACGTAAGTCACCCTTTTTTTTCCTTCCTGAGTTGGTTTCAGCGCAGGTTTTTAAGAGGCATCCCGTTATCATCCTAAGGGGTGAAGGCATGTTCAAACAGGGAATCAAGGTCGGCAGCTACTACGAGCTGACCATGGGGGAAAATCGGAAAGTCGCGTTCGGGGTGATGTACGGGTTCAAGGACGGGAAGAACAAGGACGTGTACGCGCTCATGATGTACACGAAGGAGAAAGTGTTCGAGTTCCCTATCACCGAAGAGCTCTTTCAAACATGGATCAAGGAGAGAAGGGTGCGGGAAATCTCAAGCGATGAAGCACTCGCGAACACACTCTAAACTTTTTTTTATTTTCTTCGGAACCCGGAATCACATTTTTACTATCCTCACGTATCATAACCGATGAGGAGCAGCGGTTGGTTCTCGAGATATTCTTTGGTCCTGAAGTAAGCAATTTCATTGCCACCCTGAATGTCCTGAATCCTCCAGCCGTGGTTCGCCGCCCCGCCCGACAGGAATTGCTGTACGTCCGAGGTCACATTCCAATCCATCCAGGTTCCTGTCGCAAGGGAACGTAGGAGGACGAGTGCTCATCTTTTGAATTGTGGTTTGCCTTTGTGCGTCCTGGGAAAGGCCAGGGATAGCACTGGTCGATACAAAGAGCAGGATGATATGGTGATAATCTGTTTTACCTTTCTAGGTGATATTGTAGTACCTAGGTTCCATTTTTTACCAATCGATCGTTCACAATCGAGCGTTTTCGTTTCAGCACGACCGCTAGTTCGCTGTCGATGTTGCGCGTGTCGATGCTCACCCAATGGATCGAGTCGAGCTCCATGAGCTCATGCAACGGAAACCGTCCGTCCCACGGCTCCCAGGACTTCTGTAGCGTCATGCTGCTCACCGTGCGCATGTTGCTTGCGCCCGCCTTGCCCATCTCGTCCGCGAACGGCAGCAGCCGATAATCCGGGATTGCTACTCCAACCGTCTGCAGGAACCGTCCAATGGGTTTCACGATTCGTGGCAGCTCCATGATGTCGTTCACCGGTTTCACCCGGATCACCCTGAAGAGCGGCGACGGATCGAACTTCAGGGTGTTCTGATCGTAAATCACAAGCCACGCGTGGTCTTTCGAAGGAAAAATCTTCACCGGCTCACCCATCATCTCCTTCGTCAAGTACTGGTAATAGCCGTCCTTCACCTGGATCTTCCCGGAGTTCGTCCCCTTCGGTAGCGCTCGGGTCGTCGTCTCCATCTCCTCCGCGAGCATCCGTGCGAACTCGAGCGGCGACACCTCACCCCCGGTTTCAACAAAGATCTCCTGCGGTGAAAAGCACCCCTGCTGGTCCCAGGCACAGACGTCCACGGACGCTAGCTCCGCGATTTCCCGAGCGTGACGACCGAGGTACTCCTTCGCGATCACAATGAAACTGAACTTGTGCCAATGACCAGTAAGCGGCACATGGTACCGCTCTGAAAGCTCCATGAGGGTCTTACGCGCTGACTCTCCACCGGTCGCGCGCACGATATCCGAATGAGAAAACAGGTACTCTTGTAGGTGCGTCTGCTCGCTTCCGAACGGTAGCACCGCGATGGAACTCGCGAACCGCTGGTCCACCTCCTCGATCGATTTCGCGTATAGCGCGCCGAACACCGGCTCCTCGCTGGGGACCTTCACCCATGAGGAAGCGTCCACGAGCTTGTCCATGATCATCTCGAACGCAGCGATACCAAGGATGTTGCCAGCGCACACGTGACCGATCACCTCAGGTTCGAACCTCGAATGAAGGATATTGATGGTACCATAGGCCTTCACGAGCCCGTCCTGCAGTTTCGTAAACTCTCGGTACTGCTGCGGCTGTAGCCGCCCGAAGAGCGGCAGGTCCTCCTTGCGCATCAAGCTGATGAAGTAATCAAAACCCCAGTACTCCAGCATCTCTCGGGAAAATCCGGTCACCGCAGGTAAAACCTCCAAAGCAAGCCTTCTCCCCTTATAGTCAGGGTCCATCCACAGGTTAGCGACCTTGCCGATTGTGTCGATCACCTGCGGGATCCCGAGACTCAGCAGGTACTCCTTCCTCGTGGTCTTCAGATCCTCCAGGATCTTGCCAAGCACCTGAACCGTGAGTACTGGTTTTTTGAGCGTGAATCCATTGACGTCCTCGTAGGTGTACTCAAGAGAGTCATCGATCCCTAGCGCCGGGTTCCAAAAATAGCACTCGAGGGTCTTCGTCACAAGCCTTACCCTTCAAACTCCGTTGGGATGGTCTTTGCGGTGTAAACGAGCTCCTGGGCTGCCTTGGCCTGGTCGAGGATCACCTTGGAGTCGCCGTCGATCGTGAAAAGCCCTCGGATGAGCCCCCGCAGTGGATCAAGCTCGCCGCGGATGACTCGTTTCCAGTTCGAGTATGGACCTTTGAACACAAACGCTGCCTGCTCCTTGGGTTTCGCGAGGCGTGCCTCCTTGCACTCCCCATGCCAGAGGTCCAGGTAAAACACGACCTCGTGCCTCAACCCTTCATCAGGTTCGATCACCAAAAGGAAGTCTCCCTCCCACATCTTCGCAACATCCTTGTACTCAGGATTGTGATTCAGCTTCTCCTTGAACAGCGAAATCCATTCCTTGGAGGGAAACAAGACCATGCCCGTTAGTCCCCCTGCTTCATGAGCTCTTGCATGACCGCGGCGCACCCTCGTCCCTCGACTCCGGGAACCCGGGTCACCTCCACGTCAAGCACCGGTCCTTTCCTTCCACACGCCGGGCAGTGCTCCAGGAGTTTCACCCGGTCGCCGGTCACGATGAATCCGGGGTACATCTCCGCGAGCGGGTCGATGAACGCGAACCTCCCGAACTTGTTGTACCCGACCGATTCGAGCTCCTCGTTGAGCACGAACGGGACGAGCAACGGCGGGATGTGCTTGTAATGGCCCTTGCAGCTCATGAACACGGAGCTGCATTCCGACATCGCGTACACGTCATGGTACCGCTCCTGCGGGATCCCGAGGACTTCTTGGACTTTCTTGCGGAAGACCTCTTCGGGGGCGCGCTTGTCCTCGTCCGCCTTCCAACCGCCACCCGTGAGCACCTGACTGGTCTTGAGGTTCACATAGTGACCTTCCTTGATCATCCGGTCGAGAATCCGGTCCAGCCAAAACGGGGGTCCGCCGATGACGATTTTCGCTTCCTCTTTGTCCGCCTGACGGAGCATGGTAATAATCTTGTTGTCTGATGATTTCTGCACCATGGGGCTTATCGCGGCCATCGCCTTCGCCTTGAGTTTCTCTGAAAGCCCGAGCGTCATCGCCTGCTGCATCCTGAGGAACTGCGTTGTGATCTTCATGTCGAGTGCGACGTGGATATCCTCTAGATTGTAGAGATCGTAGGCGATGCCGAAGAGACTGGCGATAGTAAGATTCGTCTGCCGCGGGTCAGGAATCAAGAGTGCTACTCGGTCGTCTGGGTCGTATTCCATAAGCTCTATCACGGTCTTCATCGCGCTGAACTTGAGACGGTTCAAAGATCGCGGGTCACGCGGGATGAAACTGAACCTGCCGCTCGTCCCACTCGTGAACATGATGTTCACACCGTGTTTGTTAAACTCCTCAATCACCTCATCAGGTGGGGGCGCATCGGTCTTGAACACGGGTTTCGGCAGCATCCCAGTGGAAATCATCTCTAGCCACTGGAGAAACCCTTTTCCATCAGGATAATCCTTGAAGAAGGTATCAGGCAGGAGCGGAATATCCAGATAATCAGTTGGTGAGACGATTTTTCCTGGGGAGACATCCTCATTGAGGCAGAGCCTATGATACAAACGGTTGTTAGTAAAATGATGCTCGAAGGAGTGTTTCACGGCAGTGAATCGCTGGTCTTGGCACGAGTCATAATCATCAAAGAAATTCTCACAGGTGAACAGCGCCCTGTCCACGGGCGTCCATTCGTTCTGCGGTGGAATCATCTTCTGCAGACGCGCAGGCATCCCTGAGGGAAACGGCTCGTTCGTCATCGTCTCTGATCGTTTAGTACTCAGTCTGGATATTCGAGATACACTTGGTGAAGGTGTCGAATGGCTTGGTCAGGGTGAGCGCCTTCATCTTATTTCCTGCCATCTTCACCCGGTTCTTGAGCAGCGCCATCGCCGAGCTCATCTCGCCTTTATTGATTTGCGTGAAGGTCATGTAATCACCGGTGACCGTGAACTCCGCTGATTTCTGCTTGATTGATTCGTCGAGGCTCGCGAGGAGCTCCTCGACACGGCCGTCGACGAATTTGATGTAATAATACACAGTCTTGTTGTCCGGTGGGACGTTCTGTACGATGTTGAGAAGATTTGCGGTTATGTTTTTGAGATCCTTCTTCGGATCAAGCTTTTCGAGGGCAATTTGTTTTGCCTGCTTCGCCCATTCTTCTGTGAGATATCTCACCATTTTTCTTCGCCTCCAAACACACTTTCCACGATGTCATCCACAAGGGGCAGCTCCTCCTCGGAGAGTCCTTCTGCAAGCGGGTACAGGATGTGTTCTTTCCTACGTAGCCCCTTATTGCAGATGAACTCTAAGGGTGTCACCCCTGGGATCGAGAATTGGCTCTTCCAGGAGTCCACGATCGCGCGGTTGACGCGTTTTCGCGCCTCCGGATCTGTGTGGTCATAATAGTAATCGTACTCAAGATGCGCGAACTTCCCGTTTTCCAGGTAGCTCAGGAACCCGAACGCGCCCTCGATGTCGTACTTCGTCGCCGAGTCTTCAAGCGCTTTTGCGACTTTCAGGATCGTCTTCTTGTCTCCGGGCATGTAGCCGCCGCGGTACATCCAGAAGTGTTTGCGTTCCATGCGGCAGGGGAGAATCCGGAACATGTGCAGCCATATAGAGTCGGTGATGTTGGGTCGCGAATACACCTTTTCGAAGAAATCGCGGAGGTCAGGATCGTACACCGCGGCAAGCTCCTTCGGGGATGCTGCGAGGCCTTTCTCCAGGTGCTTGCGCAGGGGTCCGCCGAAGAGCGCTTTGAGCGGGTGCTCCTCCTCAGAAATCATTTGAAGCAGATCGCTGTCTTTCATCGAGGCGAGTTTTGCAGAGCCGAGGATCAGGCTCTTCACCATCTTCCTGTCGAAGGTGACCGGTGCAATCTCCTCGATGTACTTGCGGTCGTTGGTCGTGCAGATGACGTCCACAATATAGTTGAGTTTCAGGTATTTCTTGGCGACCTGATCGAAGCCCTGGGCAACCTCGTAAGTCGGGCTGATGAACTCCGTGAGGTACTTCCGTGAGAGGATAGCTAAAGACAGTCCGATGTTGTGCTTCGCAAGGTTCTCTGCAAAATCGATGGCGTCCTCAAGCTTCTCGTACGGGATGAAGACGTTGTCCTCATCGTCGAAAATCGGATGCAGTTTCACTGTAAGAGACGTGACGATCACATCTGGTACGAGCTGGAGGCTCGTGAGCCCTCGCTCGGTGGCGTACGGGTTCGGCACCTCACGGTCGCTGAGGTGGATGATGTTACCCTCCTGATCGATCTTTTCAGCGTCCACAATGTTGTCCGAGGACCATCCGTAGGTGTTGCTCCAGGTGGTGATGATGCCGAGGTTCTGCGCGTTCGCGCACACGGTGGACTCCGCCTCTGCGACGTTTGCCCGTAGCTTGTGCTTCGATGCTGCTTTCTGTAGTTCGAACGAACACACCCCTGGTCCGATGGTCGCGGTGAGCGCCACGGGGTCGATCTGGATGCTCTTCATACGGAACAGGTCGATGATGATGCCCTGCTCGATGGACACTGCGTCAGATAAAAGGGTGTTCATGGTAACACTGAAGAAGGTGCCGTTCCCTCGTGGGAGGTACGGAATCTTATGTTCGTTCGCGAACTTGACGATTGCGACGATCTCCTCTGTGGTCTGAGGCATCACGATGTAGAAGTTGGTCTTCGCCTTCGGCCGCATGATAGAGCGGTTGTAGGCGACAATGATGTTCGGATCGTTGGTCGCCCATTCCTTACCGACGATCGCACGCAGGTCCTTGAGGATCTGATCCTCCGAGACGCGCTTCAGATCACTTGGCTTGAGCGTCGCCGCATAGTCCTTGAGTGCTTGGGCGACCTTCATAGGCCTGAGTTGGGTGATGAAATGGCACTGCCGGTCGCAGAATCCGCACAACGTACAGGTCTTGACGATGTCGAGGAGTGCCTCCGTGGGCTGGACTGTTTTCTCTGCGAGTGCACGTGCAAGCTCAACACGTCCCTCGGGCCAGTACGCAAGGAACCCGTGGTTTTTCCCTGAAGGGCATACCCCTGTGTCCAAGTAGTCGATTCTGCACATACCGCAGTGTACTTCTTTCTTCGCTGCGTCTAAAACATCGGTAAGTTTCATAATTTATCCCCTGAAATCAGAGTGATTCGATTTCGATAACAGGCACTCTTCTTAAAGGTTTGCACGGGAACCGTTATTAATTTTCATTTTTGGTGTTTATTTCACAGTATTCACCATCTTTGTCGTAACAATAAAAACATAAGATTTTTTAAAAGAAAAAGAAAATAAAGGAACCAAATTTTATTGACGTATGGCTCACGTGTTCCATAGATCACCGAAAAGTTTGGATAACCCTGAGCGACACCGCTACCTTCCAGCCAGACAACTTCTGGAGCAGATGGCGATCAAACCAGGCGATACCGTCCTTGACTTCGGCGCTGGCATCGGGTACTTCAGCATCCCCGCGCTCGACCTAGTTGGTGAAAGAGGTAAGGTCATCGCGATCGATCTATCCAAACGAATGCTCAAAGAATTACATAGACATGCTGGCGGACGACCGAATCTTGTGCTCTCACAAGCTCGGGATTTAGGGACCTATACCGCTGATATCATCCTCCTTGTCACCGTCCTTCACGAGGTTGACTCTCCTAAGGAGTTCCTTGAATCCTGCTTCACTCACCTGAACCCGGGAGGTCGCGTCTTCGTCATCGACTGGCAGAAGAAGGAGACGCCCCATGGGCCGCCTTTGCGTATACGACTCGCTAAAGAGGAGGTCCTGTCGATGACCCAACGCTCTCATCGTGAACTTCCGATCAGCGAGTACTTCTATTTCCTCGAGTTCTGGTGAGGCACGCACTTCAAAAGGTCTTTGTACCACCTCTGATTATCCTTG
>DATKKD010000097.1:0-1021 GCA_035543435.1 Thermoplasmatota archaeon | reverse complement strand
CCGACGCCGCAGATCTTCGGGGTGGGCCTCGTCGATGATATCAGGACCTGCATCACGAGCGATCTCAAGGTTGAAGGAGACCCGGTGTTCCTCGTTGGAAAGCCAACCGAAAAGGAACTCGGCGGCTCCGAGTATTACCATCTCATGAAGGTGGAAGGCGGAACAGTCCCAAAGACCGACCCTGCAGTGCTCCAACAGGCGATGTGCGGGTTGCTGGCCTGTATGCACAAAGGATACATTGCGGCGTGTCATGATTGCAGTGAGGGCGGCATCGGTGTCTGCCTTGCCGAGATGACAATCGGCGGTGATGTCGGTGCTGCTATCGATGTCTCAGCACTCACTAGTGACCTTCGCGTTGACTTCGCTGTCTTTTCCGAGTCGAATACCCGGTGGATCGTCGAAGTGAAAAAAGATAAACAAACCGCATTTGAGGATCTCTTGAAGAAGGAGAACGTCCGGTTTGATCTCCTCGGGACGGTCAAAGGAAAAAACCTGGTCATTAAGGATGCGAAAAAAACTGTTGTGAACCTTCCGGTGAACAGTCTTCGTGAGTGCTGGTCAAGGCCGCTTTGGAAATTCATGGGATAAAAAGAAAGGCTCGACCTTCGTACAGCTCACTGTCTCTTTATTGCGTCCATCCCACCCTGGAATGCCTTCTTGTTGATCTCCTTGTATTTCTCGGGGATGTCCTCAAGGATGGCCTCCAATAGCGTTTTAGAGTTAAACGGCAGTACATCACTTGCAGCGAGGGCGCCAAGCATCACGCTGTTTTTCGCGATGACCGCGCCGGCCTTCTTCGCAATCTCGTTTGCATTCACCGTGAACAGCTGTGCGTGTGCCTTGATCTCCTTATAGATTGTCTCAAGCTTCGGGTACTGCTCACCACCAACAGCGACGGTGAACGGAATCACCGGTGTGATGTCGGTGATGACCTTCGTTTTCTTGTTCACATAACAGATGTTCCGCAAGGCCTCGACCGGCTCGGTGCTGACCAGCACATCCGCTGTGCCACTGGGCAGCA
>DATKKD010000096.1:0-5463 GCA_035543435.1 Thermoplasmatota archaeon | reverse complement strand
GTGGTGAGCACCTCGCCGGTCGCCTTGTTCGTCCAGCGGTCCCACAATCCTGCCATCGCGAACGGCTCATGCGACTTGAGGCGGATGTAGTACGGGTAGTTCTTGCCTTTCACCTCCTGCCATTCGAAGAACCCGTCCGCGAGCACGAGGCAATGCTTCCGCTGCGCCGCGTCCCGGAACGACGGCTTCTCGAAGAGCTCCTCAGCGCGCGCGTTCATGGTCTTGAGCCGCAGCTCCCGCGCGAGCTTCTCATCCTTCACCCAGAACGGGATGAGCCCCCAGGTGAGCAATTGAATCTGCTGTGAGTTGTCGCTGGTTACTACCGGCAATCGGGGCAAGTCGAAGCTGGATGCATGGTACAGTCTTTGAAACGATGCTTGTTCAGGAAAGGAGACATTAAACCGCTTCACGAGGGTGTCTGGTCCTGGGACCGAGTATCGATAACACATTCGAGGTTTCTCCTTGGATTGTATCCCGCTACCTCTTTTTGTGCTTTTGCTCCTCGTTTTATTCTTTGTGAGGATAGAATGTTTTTTCCCTGCGTTTTTTACGCATTTATTCGATTTTTTTCTTTATTACCCCAAAGTAAAGGAGAAAGAACAACGCGATGAGTGCCACAAGGACTAACAAGATAAGTTCGATGTTACTCGTAACAGGCGCCTCATGAATTGTCACGATCAGGTCAGAGGATGAGATCGCTTGGCCGTCTGATGCGGAGACGTGTATCGTGTAGTTTCCTGGTTTTAGCCATGCATGTTGTATCTTGTAGTTTTCACCGGAAGGTAGAGCCCCGGATGTGTTCATGGTCCCGTCGCCCCAATCAATCGTATAGACGATGGTGTCGTTGTCAGCATCGGTTGATACCACGAAGTAGTGATTTTCTATATGGATGAATCCTTCAACATCGCCACTGATCACGGGATCCGAAGGTGCATGGTTTCGCTGTCGGACTATGGCCGTGGTCTTATCGCTGGACGATGCACCTGCATTATCCGTTACCGTTAACGTCACATTGTATATTCCTCTAGAGGAATACGTATGCGCTGCGAGGACACCGCTGCCTGTTGTTCCATCGCCGAAATCCCAGGCCCATTCAGTGATGAACCCGTCAGTGTCATAACTAAGGGAACCATTGAACCGTATCTCTTCGTTGACATAGCTGCTGTATGGTTCACCTGCTGAGAGGTTCGCGATAGGGGGATTGTTTGATGTCGTATAACTTAGTTGGTGTGGTTTCGATGGAGGCCTTGGGGGATTGGGGATCGTCGCTGTTGATGTTTGGTTCGCAGTGTTGGAAAATACACCTTTGTTCCCTGCGGCATCGACTGCTCTGACGGTGTAGGAGTATTGCTGTCCTATGGTTCTGCCGGTGTCATTGTACACCGTGGTTGTGGTCGTGTTAATACGAGCCCCGTCTCTGAATATCTCATAGTGATCCACGGCGACGTTATCCGTTGCTGGCTCCCATGAGAGATTTATCTTTCCGTCATGCGCGTCCGTTGCTGTGAGATTTTCTACTTTTGAGGGTGGTATGGTGTCACTTGAAATCCCGTTTCCTTCATCTGAGAACAGCCCTTTATTTCCCGCGGCATCAACCGCCCTGACGGTGTAGGTGTACATTTTTCCAACGTCAAGACCGGTATCTATATAATTCGTTGTGGTGACATTGATGAGCCAGAGGCCGCCTCTCATAAGCTCGTAATGGTCGACACCGATGTTGTCGGTCGCAGGATCCCATGAGATGCTGAGGTTTCCGTTAAACGCATCTATGACGGTGAGATTTTGGACCTTTGATGGTGGGAGGCCGTCGGTTGAGACACCGGTCGCTTCATCAGAGAATTCCCCTTTGTTGCCGGTGCTGTCCACGGCTCTCACGGTATAGGTGTACTCGTTTCCGATCACAAGGTTGGTGTCAGGGTAAGTTGTCGAAGTGGTGTTTATGATAAAGGTGTTGTTTCTATAAATTTCGTAGTGGTCTATGTGGTCGTTGTCGGTCGCTGGATTCCATGCGAGGGTGAGGTTTCCGTTTTTCGCATCGGTGACCTTGAGGTTTTCGACCTTTGAGGGTGGCATCGTGTCTGTTGAAACCCCACTGACGGAGTTGGAAAATGGTCCTTGGTTACCGTCGAGGTCTACCATTCTGATCTTGTACGTGTATGGGACTCCCATCGCAAGGCCAGCGTCAAGGTAACTTGGTAAGGTCACGTTCGCCACAAGGTTGTCGTCTCTGAAAACCTCATAGTGGGATAGTCCGTAGGCGTGGAGTGGGGGATCCCAGGAGAGAGAGAGTTTTCCGTTGAATGCATCCGTGACCGTTAGGTTTTCGATTGTTGGATCGAGTGGTCTGAATTCTATGAAATGACGTTGGATGTTTTGGCCTGGGTCTGCGATGATTCCAATGATATCAAAGTATGTTGGGCGATACGCGTCGCCATAGAGACTTGCGTTCTGCACCATTGACCAGCCCTTGCTGTTTAATCCTGAGTCATTATACCCGAGGAGATACCAGATTGCGTACTGGATTTGCCACCAGTTCACGTTGGGGATCTTGTGGTTCAGCACATAGTTGATCTTGCTCCAGTTGTTGTTCCATAGATACGCTGGCATGGAGGTGTTGTACATCGAATAGAGTCGCGTGTTCGTATAATTATGATTTGTATTGATCGTCTTGTCTTTCGCGCCGCACCAGCCGACGAACGTCCCATTGTACATATCGTATCCTGTGGGGATGTTGTTTAGTTGGGAGGTAAAATAGCTGTGTGATCCTGGGTATTGGACGCGGAGTGTTATGGCGCTCTGTGGGAGCGTGAGATTGACTTCGGCAGAGGCGATACCGCAGAATGAAATGATGAGCACGCCTATCAGGCACCAGGTCATTATTTTTTGTAGCATTTCAACTCACCACACCTTTTCATCGTGCCCTGCTGCGTATTAAAACATTATTGGACAACTGACTCCCAGTCTCTGTACAGAAGGTGCCGGAATGTCCTTTTTTAAAAAAAAGCAGTGTTTGTTTCCTCTTTGTTATCCCTCTCGATCAAAGAGGTTTCTAAAAGAGATGATGGTCATTTTATGGCTCTCCTCTAAGGTTAAATAATGCGAGGTGATATGCATGTGTGGGATGCCATGAAACAACAATTCCTGATTCTTCCAGGATGCCTCGTGGGTGTCGGGTGCCTTGTGTTGATTACCTACCGAACCTTGGTCGCTTTTTTTTCAGAGAGCAAACTCATCATCGTTCAGGTGAATTCCTTTGGGGAGCAGTACATCGATCTTTTCTGTCTGGTGGTTCTCTGGGCGGTGTGTGTGATGAGTGTGTGGTCTCTTTCTCGGCTCCTGTTTGGTCGAACGTTAAAGGAAGCACAGCGTAGAACGGATGACCAGAATGATGGAGAGACTCCGTTGCGTTCTTTTGAAGGGATAACGGTTGCTTCTGGTGCCACCCTATCTGGTTGTGAGGTCGTGGTCTTTGGGGAACCGTTCGGTAGCACCAATCCAGGGTTTGTGACGATGAAGCAGGAAAAACCAGGCGACTGGTTATCGTGCTCCGTGCAGGTGCTTCAAAAGTCCGTAGAAGAGTAAAATGGGTACTAATTGTAAAAAAATACTTATCTAGGTACGGAGGCGACCATGTGGTTGTGAGGGAGCTTAGCACCACTCACGACCTTTGGATGAGGGTGTGGCGATAACGTTCTCTTACAAGAGTAGGTGAGACCATGGTTGCGTTCGTGAAAATAGCGAGAGACGGCAGTCTCCTTGAAATCAGAGAAGTTTCAGACAGATACCGTTCCCAACCATACGATGAGATAAAAGAGAAGGAAACACCTCCCTAAGCCTTTATCAGTGACGTCCAAAGCGAATGAGAATATCGATGTTACCCTCTACCCTTTCTTTTCTTTTTTTCCACTCTTTGTTCACGGCATAAGAAAAAACCATAAGAAGCTCCATCTTGATAGTACCTTTATGACAGAGGTGTACGTTGGTACCTCTGGTTGGTCTTACAGCTGGAATCTGGGCAATAGTCTTGACTGGTACGTTCAGAACACTGGCCTGCCGGCTATCGAACTTAACATGAGCTTCTACCGGTTCCCGTATCCGAACATGGTGAAATCCTGGTCGGTGAAGGGGAAGGATCTCGCCTGGGTCGTTAAAGTGCACCGCAGCATCACCCATTTCCAAAAACTCAGCCCCGTCGCAGCCACAGGTTTTGAACGCTTCAAAAAGCTCTTCGCACCACTTGAGGATTCTATCCATTACTATCTCTTCCAGCTGCCACCGTCCTTTACTGACCTGGACAGGCTTGACCACTTCATCCAAATGATAGGCACCGAGAAGCTCGCGATCGAATTTCGTCATACGTCACTGTTTACCGATGAGATCAAAACGTGGGGTGACAACCATAAGGTATTGCTCGTGAGCATCGACGCACCACATCTCCCAACAAAAGTCATGAACGACCAGATCGTGTACGAGCGTATCCATGGGAGGACCGGTTGGTACTCGCATAACTACAACGACGCTGAACTCCAAGAAATCAAAGCACGGATCCTTGCTGGCCACCCAGAGAGGGTGTACGTGTTCTTCAATAACAACCATGCGATGCTGGAGAACGCCGTACGAATGCTCCGCCTTTTGGAGAAACCTTAATTGTTGGTTTTGAATATCGTTATTTCATTTGAAGAAGAGAAGTGAAAACCACACTTTATGTTGATAGTTAATCAGGTTTGAAGGTCGTCTTTTTTTTCTTCTCTAAGAGGTAAAGGTTAAATGTATCAATTCTTATTATGGTTCTAAGAATGGGAATGGGAAACACAGTGAGTCGCCGGTGCAGTTTGTTCGTTTTGTCATTTTTACTCATCAGGTTAATAAGGGTTTATCGATACAGCAATATATGGTAAAATTTCCATCTTGCATTGGAGAGATGGAGCGACTATGGTGGTGAGGGATAGCCCCAGGTGTGGGGCATGGGACCACCTAGTCCGATGGATGCACGTCGTGTAGGTACACTATGAAGATCTCACTGCATAGGGTGGTAGGTTGCACTGGGTCGCACCAGTCAAGGAGCAAGGTGAGCGTGCGGCAGAATTCCCTCCGATTGCTGTCTTCATGCATCATCATCCTCTTGGTGTTCTTTTCTTGTGTTGCGATGGGTGTCCGAGCGGATGCTCCTACGATCGTTCGTATCGATCCTGCAAGCAATACGGTGTCCGCAGGCTCTAGCTTCATTCTGACCGTGAATTGTTCGCCAGCGCGGCCTGTGAAGGGCTTTGAGTTGAAGGTAGCGTTCAATCCAACATACCTGAAGGTTGATAATGTTACCGAGGGCGACTTCTTCCAAGGGTACTCCACGTTCTTCAACAATGGGACGATCGATAACCAGGCTGGGACGATCATTAATGTGTACGATCTGATTGTGGGTCAGGGGAATGTGACGACGAATGGTTCGTTGGTCATGATCGCGTT
>DATKKD010000095.1:0-22416 GCA_035543435.1 Thermoplasmatota archaeon | reverse complement strand
GCTCTTATTCCAAAAAACGCACTACCCGTGATCTACGAAAGAGCGTAGGAGTAACCCCACGTGTCAATGGTGGTCTTGAAGTACCGATAGATCTTGTGCTTCAGCTCGTCATCGAGGACGTACTTGTGGGTCTTGACATTGCGCTGTGACGCGACGTAGCGCTGCAGTTTGTTCTGACACGCGTCAAACCCTGGGAGCTCGAGCGCGCTGTGGATCTTCTCGATCTCATGGTACGGGTCCGTCGTGAGATCCTCGTACCTGATCTCGATGAGGTTCCCGTTCGGGATGTGCAACTTCTCCGTGAAATACTTCTCGAACATCTTGTTGTAGAGGTTTACCATCGCGGTCTCGAAGATGGAGTGATCCTGGGGCTGTTGCACGCAGTACAGGGTCATTTCCTTTTCGATGTCCCGCATCATGGAGAGGAAACAGTAGAACGGGTTGCGGTAGATGTGGATGAACTTGGCATCCGGGAACATCTCCAGGAGCAGTTTCACCCGCGCGGTGTTCGCCGGGTTCTTGAGGATCAGCTGCTTTCCCCTATGAGAGAGCGTCAGTTTTTTCAGATAGTACGTGTAGACGTATTTCCATTTCTCAATCGTTTCTTTGGGAACGTTCTCCATCGTGACGAAGTTGTAGTAGTAGTGGACGTTGCGGGGGAAGCACCAGCCGTTGTAGAACGAGTACGGGGAGAGGTTGCCGATACCATACTCCTCCTCCTGCGGAAGGTCAGCGCCAAGCGCGATGTCGTCTTCGGGTCGTTTCGACGGGAGGGACGCTGCGACCATGGGTTTGACGAAGTCCTCGAAGCAGAGGAACAGGCCGGGTGTCACAGTCTGGAACGTGGTCGGGTACGCGAACTGGTCGTTCTGTGAGAGCAAATTATGCAGGAAGGTCGTCCCGCTTCGCCAGTGACCGATGATGAAGAGCGGCGATTTGTCGATTGTGGTCTTTTTGATTTCTTTGTCGCAATGGAGCTTCTCGTACAAGTTCATCGGTGATAGCACCAGGCTCATCGCGGCCGAGTACAAGGTCCTGGGGACCCCGATCATGCCGATCTTGAACTTGTTCTGCGCAAGCAACCGTAAAAAGTTCGTGAACGTGGATCCAGCCAGGGGCTCAAAGGTGACGTCCATCGGGTCGATTTTAAAGGTGGTCATAGGTGTTTCACTGCAGTCCATATTCTTTTAAAACGTTTCCTACTAATAAGAGGAATCATCATTTTATTAACTTTATGTAATTTTTATGTGCAATTGTCGAACATTCAGGGCTGATTCATGTTAAAAGGGCCATGCACTGCTGTCCCTGGATTTATGCGACAAGGCGAAATATATTTAACATACAGTTCCTTCCTCCCGTGATTCCTATGAAAGCAGTCATTTTTGGGGGAGCAGGTGTGATCGGTAGCTACGCCGTCCAATGCCTAGCGCGAATGAATACATTCTCGCACATTACCATCGCTGATGCAGATGAGAAACGGGCGCAAGAAATCGTCAAGTCCAGCCCGAAGATTGATTTCATCAAGGTTGATGCCTTAGATGATAAGAGCCTGCAGAAGAGTCTTGATGGGGCTGCAGTGGCGGTCAACTGCATCGGACCCTTCTATAAGTTCGCTCCGAAGATAATGAATGCTGCTATCAAGAAAGGCGTCAATTATGTTGATATCTGTGACGATTATGATGCAACCGAAACCCTACTTGATGACTACCAAAAATCAGCGAAAGACGCTGGTGTCACCTGCATCGTCGGTCTCGGGGCAAGCCCTGGCCTGACGAACATCATCGCAGCTTTCGGCGCGTCCCAGATGACCAGCGTCAGGGAAATCAAGGTGTTTGTCGTCCGTAGTATCGAAGAGGGCGGGGGCGGCGCGATCCCCTACCACATGATGCATTGTTTTCTTGGGAAGATTCCTATCTACAAGAACGGTCGGTTTGAAAAAGCCCAAGGGCTCGTCGATGGTGAGGAATACGTCACGCTTCCGCCTCCCATTGGTCAGGTCCCCGTGTGGTATTTCGGGCATCCGGAGACGGTCACGATTCCGCGGTACATCAAAGGAGTGCAACATGTCTGCTGCAAAGGCTCGTACCTCCCCCAATATTTCCGGGATGAGCTTGTCAAAATGGAAGCCCTCGGTCTGACCTCCGACAAACCCATACTGCTGCCGGGAGGGCAGTCAATGAAGCCTCAGGACTTCGCCGCCGGGTATATTCGCGTCATCCGTCAGCGTGCGCTCGATGTCGAGAAACCGATTGCCTCTGGCGGTTCGGTGCTCGTCCGTGTCTCCGGAGACGTCAACGGGGATCCCATGGTGTTTGAATTATCAGGGTCCTCAAGCATGCGGCCGGGAACAGGGACTCCGGTCGCGGTCGGTGCCAAGATGCTTGCGGAGGGTGCCGTCAAGAAACCAGGCGTCTATGCTCCGGAGGGCTGCATTCCTCCCCAGAATTTCATCATGAACTTCATGGCGATTGAGGGATTCGGTGAGGTCTGGTTGTCAAGCACCCAGAAAATGACCGCGGCGCTCCTCGCCAAGACCTTACAATAAATCCTTTTTTCTCTCTTTTTTTCCCTTTTTTTTTTAAGGTTCATTGATAGAAAAGAAGCAATGGGGATCGATATCGATGTATAACAGCACTGCAGAGATTCTATAATACACAGACCAACCCTTAAAGTTGAACGTCCACTCACCAGTGGCATTTCCCAGAAATTCATAATGCATGAATCCTTTGTTATTGTTCAAGATTACCGCGCCATTCGGCTGTATCGCAACCAGACTTCCTTTCCTGTGAGCAGCGACACAAAAATCAACAATGGAACCGTTTCTTGTTGTGATCTCCTTGGTAATATTACCTACGCTACATCCGCCAAGAAACGAGAACTTGATAGCGTAATATTTTCCTGAGAATTGGTTGTAGGTTGCTGTAAAGAGTCCTAGGTCATGATGTCTCACAACCTGTCTGACGGTCATTGAACACTGGGTGGATACGAATGCAACATGAAAACCGCTCTGCTCCGATGATGTCGGCACCGCAAGGGTGAGATACCAGACATCACCAGCGTGAACCCCAAAACCATTGGAATCGTTGTACGAGGAACCGATTCTGATTCTTCCTTCGCGGTCGTTTAACATTTTAATTAACCAGAATTTCCCGAGAGATATTTGCGTCCTTGGAGTCACGAGAAGATATTTTCTTTCCGGGACGTACGCAAGAATCCTTGGTGCCATCAACGGTTGTTCGCCGTTCGTGAGAAGGAAGTAATTCGAAGTGATGACGTTATCGACATAACTGACGTACATGTACACAGAAACATCCACCCAATCGTTTTGATGAAAATCGATCTCATACTGTACCACCTCCTTTTGTAAATCGAGCGTCTGCTGATCGAACTCTAGGTCATCCGTGTAATTTGTAGTTTCATTGGATGACTCTGGTAGTGTATGGTTTTCGGGTGTTGCTGGTAGATCAGTTTTTTGGAAGGTAAAAAACACGACACCAGTGGTGAACAGTGATACTATGATCACAATCGCAACAATATTTTTTGTCATCATGAAAAATAAAAGAAGAAGGAGAGAGTGTCAGGGTGGATGCAGGTTGTTCTAAGCGCCGATTCCGATCATGAGGATGCAAAGTCCTGTCATAAAGTATGGACCAATCATTACCAATGGTGTTGCTATCAGGACCCCTACGAATCCGATGATTACCTGGAAAGCAGCGGTGGCTATTGTTCCACCAGCTAAACCGACAGTAGCACTTGTCCCGGTGAATGCATAGGTGATAAACACGTCGATTCCTATGGTTGGAATTGCTGCGTTCGTTCCACCAGCGAATCCTGCACAGGTACCGACGTCGAAGATGCCGCATAATATGTTACCCCAAACTGGTGTCGGAATTCCGTTCCAGATCCCCAGAGGCCTTGCATCTCCGCCGTCTTGGGGTTTCCATGCCGGCTGTCGTCGCGGCTCTCGAATCTTCTCGCGGATGCCATGATATAGATTGTTCAGATCTTCGACGGTCTTGTCTGTGAGGCCGCTTTGAATGAGCGCTTGGAAGAACGGTTGGATGTTCGTGAACGCTTGCTCAACGTCTTGTGCTGTTTTGGTTTTATCATAAATCGTGAGAAAATCATCCTTGTGTGACGAGCCCATGTCGACGAGACTTTGTATTGTGGAAATCGGGAGCACCTTCTCCACACGCTTTCCGTCCACGATGCATCGAATGACCGTTGTCTCGTTCGCCGATGGTTTCATATGCATTGGTTGGTTGACTGCGCCTCCGATGGGCACTGACAGCAACAGAGCCATGACGATTAGGACGAGCCCCTTCTTCATACGTCTGCCCCTCCTTCACCTGTGTGTCGGCTCGAAAAAAATTGACGGTGACTCAATTTCTTCTTCCCTACAACTATGTCGTTCTTGTTTGCTTTCTTTTCCATTTTTTTTCCTCCCATACTTGCTATGGTATCTCATTATTTTTGAGATTGCATAAAAATGCTTTCATTATAAATAGTTTATAGTGCAATCATCCAATCTTTGCTGATTGTGTTTTTAAAGGCACCTATTTCCTGCTGAGTCTGCCTTCGATTCCCTTACTGAAAAATGTGAGAATTACAAGGGCGAGTGCAACGATGAGGAGGTAGAACCCGAGGCCTGGTCCCCAGCTGCATGGAACTTGTACTGGAGCCTCTACGCCAGGGATCGTGATGTCGAGGGTGCCGCTGCCCATGAAACTGCCGACGCCCACCTGTGTGAGCTGCGAAAACGCGAAGTAGAAGAGGATTGACGTGAGAAGGAGTACGATGATGCTCAGGAGCCAGACTAGGATCGTTATTTTCCTAAACTTACTTTTCAATGCAAGACTTCCAAGGATGACAAGGAAGGCGACCCCGACGAGCAGGGACAGAAGTCCCAGCACCATCGTGACCTGCTGAGGGACCGCACTGATCTCTCCCCCGGTCGCATTCGACGAGGTCGTGAGCGTAACGATCTGCGGTGGAATCACCAGCGTGTTAGTGGTGGTCGAAACGGTGCCTGTCTCCCCATGCAACACCCACCAGGGTGAGACGAGGGTGATGACGAGCACGCCGGTTGCGATGAGTTTGAGGCCAACCCCCAGCTTCCGTTTCCAGATTACAAAGAGGATGGCGCCAATTACAAGAGCAAGTCCAAGGTAGGTGACCGCCAGATGCATGAGTGATCCCTGTGAGGTGACGATATCCAGATTTTTCTCTCCCCGCACGTGCACTTCTTGCTGGGCGATGGTGTCATCATCCGCCTGGACAAGGATTTCATAGTCCCCTGGTGGGAGGCTCATGACCGCAGTGCCGTTCTCCTTGATAGTGGTCGATTCGGTCTTGTCGTTCCTCCTGAATGATATCTCGCCTTGCGAAAGCGAACCTGCGTACGAATCATAGAGCGTGAAGGTCACGGGGAATTCCGCAGGAAATTTCGTCTCAAGGGCCGTGTCCTTGTCGAGCGTGATGTTGTCCTCGACTTTAAACGCCTTGTACACGAGGCTTAGGCGATAGGACGCGGGCGGGAGGTCGCTGAATTGGTACTGCCCTGCCTTGGTTACTTTCGCCCGGATAGGAGTCGAGGTGGCCATCGCGGTACTGACGAGCGTGGGGTTGATCTCCACTGCAGGTGGAAACCCCCAGGTATCCGTGACCGTAAGCGCAAGCGCGTACCGATCAACTGAAAATGTTGTCTTCATGGCAATGAATCGTCGCACGAGGTTGAGGGTCACCTTTTGTTCGCCCACGATAAAACCCTGGTATTGGATAACGAGATGGTATGGTTTCAGAGGATAGCAGGGTGCTGCAAGTGTCGCCGTTCCGTTCGCATCCGTCATTGTCTCAGCGATTGTAATGTCGGCAAGCTTCAGTTCGCAGCGGGCATTCTGCACCCCGTTCTTCTCTTGGTCTAACAGAGAGATTTTGATGGAACCCTGCGGTCGGCAAAGGACATGGACTTTCGTGTCCTTCGATAGGTTCACCACGACGACCCCAATGAATTGGCGTTCCTTGGCGAACCGTGGGTTCTCCCGGTAGATCTTCACCACGTACGTCCCTGGGTCAAGGAGTGGGAACCGGATTTTCTTGAACAGTGACGTGTTTTTGAAATCGAAGATGCCGAGGATCGACTGGAGTTTCTGCGTAAAGGTTTTGCCGGACATGTTCAACGAGATCGCACCGAGCGCGAGGCGTCCGACGGTTCCCGAAGATCGGAAAGTCTGCTCCTGGTACAGCTCAGCGTAGATGTAGGAAATGTTTTTCCCAAGGGCTGCAGAGAGCAGCGACCCGAGCGGGACGGAGCGTGCGAGATGCGCGTACACGGTGAGGTTATACCGCTGGACGTTTTCCTCAGGGATTGTGGTTTCATTACCACGGAAGACCGGGGCGTCCTTGACGAGATGTTGATACATGGTGGATTCCTCGTCGATCCGTGTGTCTCCTCCAGTCTCAGCGGTGATGAATTCGACCTTGTAATGATACGTGTTCCCCTGCGCGACGGTGGTGAGGTGGTCTCCACTCTGATAGGTTGTCCTGGTGAGTTCCAGGGTCCCTGTGTCAGCCGAAAGGCCTGGGAGCTTGACGTTCTGCTTCGAGTACGCCCTCACCTGAAGGCCATCTTCGGAACCGTTCGTGATCCCCGTGGTGGCACTGAAAATGAGTCCGTGGACCTTCCCTGACGTGGGGTCGTTGAGGCAGACCCACGCATGTGGGCCAAGTCCCACATCATCCTCCGGCGAGAGTACCACCTCCTTGACGGTGCTCTGCGGAGATGTCGGGACGGAATACTGCTGGATCGTGCTGTCATTAGCGTAGACATACATTGAGGGAAGGATGTCACCGACGTTCATTTTCTGAATCGAAGCGCTGCGTGCTTTGATGGAAACAATGCCCGTGTATGCGCCGTCCTCCTCAGAAGGGTCATCAATGGTGATTGGCTTCAGGATTTCGTGGTGCGCGTCAATCATGATGCGTTTCGCGTTGGTCGGGCTGTAGTAGTACGTGTAGATGTTGTCTGAGGCGATATCACCTCGGGGTGAAGTGCATTGGAGCCTCACGCGGACCATGAGGTTGCCTTGTGCGAGGACGATCTTGATGACGTCCGTGGCATGAGAAGAGCCGACGTAGTCGGGTTCTCCAGGCACCCCGTACCGGAAATCGAAATCCCCGAGCTGGTCAAGGTTGTAGGTCTCGACGGTCGTGGAATTCGGCTTGAATTTAATAGCGGAGAGAGCGACTGGGTTACCGAGCAGTTGGCCTTTCTGCACCACCGCGTATACGACATACCCGTCCTGCCTGATGCCGTAGTAATCAAAGTCAATGGTCTGCCCCGGGATCGGCTCGTAGAAGTAATGGGTGTCCTCCAGCGTCACATGGGTCTGGTAGTTCGCTGGGTCTGTCTCTTTGGAATCATACACGACATAATATTTTTCTTTCCCGTTTGCTTCCTCGGGAATCAGAAAGACAAGGCTGCATGCCTTCAGATGGGTGTCGTCAGAGTGTTCGAGGTCGTAGACCTGTGAGTCGATCTCCTGCAACCCTGACCCGTCGTCGAACCCGACCCGGACAGCGTTGAGAGTCTCATTGGTCCCCCAGCAGGGATTCTCGAAGGTGACCCGGAGGTCGACTGGCTGGTCTTTGGCGCCCTCTTGGCTCGTGTCAATCGGGATGGCGAGGAGCTGCTTGTAGGGAAAAGAATCGATGGCGGCTGGGCGGTACTGCCCGGCCTGCACGATGCTTCCACCCGATGAAACGAGGAGGAGAAGAACGGCCGTCCAGAGAAATCCCCGCCGAAGTAATGACGCCATAACGATATAATAATATTATACATTATTTATATAATTATTCTTTCGAATTTTTATCGAGAATTGCCGTTGTTTCAAAGGAATCGATCAACCGTTGGGGAAAAGGCAAGATTCCGGCATTCTAGGATTTGCGACTTCGGGGAACCACTACGCGGTGATGATCCGGTCTGATTTCATCAGAATTGAGATGACCTCAACCATGTCACCCTGCCGTCCCACTACAAGTTTGTTATCAAGCTGGTAATACTTGACGCATGTGATGCAACCGATGAGGTCCACCCCGGCCTTCGATAGTCCCTCAAGCGCGTCCAGCACCGGGGATTTGTCAGCGAGCAGATGGATTGCATCGTTGTAAAAAATGATCTTATCCGGTTTTTTATCCGATGCCCACAGCTTCCGCAGAAACGAGCCCATGAGCGTTTTCCCGAGGTCGT
This sequence comes from Thermoplasmatota archaeon, assembly GCA_035543435.1. Taxonomy (GTDB): domain Archaea; phylum Thermoplasmatota; class E2; order DHVEG-1; family DHVEG-1; genus SM1-50. The sequence goes on along the minus strand of DATKKD010000095.1, from coordinate 14,168 downwards.
CGTTTCCTCTCCCTAAATACTGGCTGTTGATGATGATCGTGGTATACATAGGTCTGTATCGCCCCCAACTACTTCCTTGGTAACGTATGATTTTTTATAACCTTATCCCTGTGTCCTCTTCAGCAACCTTTTTAGTTCCACCTTGTTATACCATGGTGAACAGTGCATGCATCGACTGATAGTGGCTTTGTGTGGGGTGTTCACCCTCCTGATGCTTTCCTTTCCGCTCGCTGCGGGACAGGGAGGCGAGGTTTTGTTCCATGCAAGGCTTAACGTGGGGGGGACCGGACCGGGAAACTATAGTACTATTCAAAGTGCTATCAATGCTGCGAATATTGAAGACACTATTTTTGTCTACAACGGCACCTACCACGAAAGCCTCCTCATAGAAAAACCATTGATCCTGCTCGGAGAAATCAACACGACGACAGTCATAGACGGTGACGGCACTGGTTATGTGGTGACGCTCGCCGCCGGCCATAGTACGATTTCCCGTTTCACCATCACCCATAGCAAGAAGCAATTCCCGCTCGCGGGCGTCTACATCACCTCCGATTATAACACAGTCTCCAACTGCATCCTCACCGACAACTTCTACGGGATGCAGCTCGGGTACGGCACCGGGCACAACCTCATCGTCAACAACACGATTATTCATAACGGGCGCTGTGGCGTCTACTTCAACCACTCATCGAACAACAGGCTTATCGGGAACCTGGTGCGCGATCATCCGGTCAACGGGTTCGGGCTGTTCGAGTTCTCGAATCATAACAGCATCATCAACAACACGCTGATGCAGAACATGTACTCGGGCGTGAACATCCGGGAGTCCTATGACAACCAAGTGATCGGGAACACCTTCGAGGAGGATTACAACGGGCTGCACAAGCCGTCACCGGAGTACCATACAGTCGTACGCAACAACTCCTTTTCAGGCAACGTCATCTCCCTGGAGGAAGAGCGTGATGCAGCCGTGCTCTCCGTCGTCGTCTTCGACGCCCTCCTCGTTATCGTGTTCTTTGTGCTGAGAAAAATGTTTACCTGACCAATGTTTTTTTAGCGTCGTTTGCTCCGGAAGACAAGCACTGCGATGGCGAGGATAAGCGCGAACAGCACAAGCAGGATGACCATGAAGACAAGCGTGTACGCGATGTACTGGTCGATGAGGAGCACGAAGAGCGAATAGGCGACAAGGAATCCAAGCCCCGCGAACCCGAACACCTGCGCTGGTTTTCCCTCTACGAGGCGGACGCAGGCGATGATGAGGAGCGTAGCAGAGAGGAACAAGGCGAACGCGAGCGTGAAAGAGTTGATGATGTACCGCTGTGAATAGCTCCAGATGTACCCCTGGTACGTGTTGTTGAGCGCGACCAGGGCGCTGAATAGCGACACAGCCCCGACCGCGAGATACAGCGAGTACAGCATCCCTTTGCTTCTGTCGGTCAGAAAGGGTACTGTCTGTGGTCTTCCTGGGTTATCCTCCATGTTCATCCTCCGTAATAATATGGTGCTCTCGTAGGTACGTTATCGTCCTAGAGGATTTAAATGCTGTATTTGTTGCCCGACGTTCAAGGTTTCTCAGGTCGCTGATGGTGTCTACGTCGCTCCATGAAGGGAGCAGGTGGACCGTCCGATCCGTTTTTTGTAACTTCGCCATGGTTTCCGCAAACACCGAGGGTGTACTCCAGTGGATTTTTTCAAAAGCGCTTGGCGTGAACGCGGTGTCTCGAAACCCAATGAGATAGTACCCACCGTCAACCGCTGGGCCCAGCACGACATCCTTTTTTTGCAACCCGGCGAATGCCTCTCTCAGGTACTCGCAGGGGAGATCAGGGCTGTCACTGCCGATGAGGATGACACGGTGAAACCCGAGAGCAAAGACCTGTGTGAAGCATGAGCACATCCGCTCCCCGAGGTCAACCCCTTGCTGCGGAAGGAACTGGTACTGGGTGCCGAGCCATAAAAAAAATTTTTTCTGCGCACCAGGAGGATAGTAGCAGACGTAGAAGGGAAGCGTAAGCTCCTCCAGCATCGCGAGCGTGTCAAGCACGAAATTCCTGTATACCTCGACCGCGATGTCCTCAGAGAGGCTCTTAGCAAGTCGGTGTTTTACTTTTTCTTTTTCAGGATATTTCACGAATAGTAGCACGCAGCAATCCTGAGTATCTTGGGGGACAGGTACCATGTTCATGTCACCCTTGCCTCGGGGGTGTTTGGAGTGCGTCGATGTACAGTTGGATAATGTCGATTATGGTGATGTCGGTATTGAGTTTTTTGAATTCCTCGTAACAGGTGAGACAATTGCAGGCGAGCACCGGTGCGAACGCACGCATCTCTCTCAGGTATGCAAGGCGGCCTTGTTTGTTTCCTGGATCCTGGTTATGGTTCCAATGAAAACAACATGGAGGCGCATGTTCGGCAGGAGGGGCGACGAGCGTCCCGAACGTCGCTGCCGCTTGTCGCGCTGCTTGACCCGCTGGTGTCTTGCTGGAGAACCTGCAGGATTCATGGACAAGGATCTCTCCAACAATCTTTGTGCGAGGGAACTTGTGTTGATGACGGGTGAGGTATTCGATCACACTAAGCACTTCATACTGTTCTCCATATGCTGATTTTATCTTGGTAATCGCTTCATGGCATTCAGCGCAAGCGGTGAGGATAGTGTGTGGGTGAATCCTCGCAATATCTTGCTGCAGCCGTTTCATGCAGTCATCAGCCAATTCAAACTCGCCTTGGAGGAGATGCGGCATCCCGCAGCAGGTGGACATCCCGCCAAGCACTTCGTAAGAGCAGCCGATATGATCAAGTAACCGTAGGGTCTGGCGGACCGTCGTTGGAGAATACAGGTAGCACCCGGGGTAGAAGAGCACCTCGGCTGGCCTGGTTGGTCGTACTTCCATGAGGGGCGCAAGGTCACGAAGTGCTACTTTCTTGCTCGCGACATACAACCGCTGGAGAAACCTGGGGAACCCCTTCAGTGCTGGTCCACGAATTAAGAGGTATCGCTTGTAGTTCCAGGGTTTTTCCCTGCGTAAATGATGCTTGAGAATGCGAACCATTATGTCCCGTCGCAGCTTTGCTGCGCACACCGGGGCGCATCGACCACACTGCATACAATGCCAGGTGAACTCTTTGATGACCGCAGGGACCTTCGCCCCTTGTCTCGTTGCCTCGTTTAACTGTTCAACCGTAAACGCGCCTTTCGCCACCGGACAGGCGTCCATGCATGAACCATACAGCTTGCAGGCGTCGAGATACCGATTGACGTCTCGTGTCGTCTGCGCTTTCGAATCCAACCTTTTATCAATCTTACTCATACCTATCATGATGAATTTCTCTCATTCCTTTTTGATGACATGACGTCGTGTATACCAAATCAGAATCTCAAGACAAACGATGGTGAGGATGATTATGCCGATAAGGATCCACGGGATGGTCCCTTTGGAGAGCCATTGCAGGCTCGCGTCCCCGCTCGCGACGAATACAATCGTCCATGGTAACATGCATAGCCACGACCAGAACAGGTAGGTCTTGAAGGAGACCTTCGTGAGACCGAACCCGTAGTTGAGTAACGTAAAAGGAAACAGGGGCACGAGACGGGTGATCGCGACGATGAACACTCCCTGCTTCTCGGTTAGGTCATCAAGCCTCCGCATCGTCTGACTCTTCGAAAGCCAACGGGCGACCGCGTCACGTGCGAAATACCGGGCGATGAGAAACGCCAGCGCAGCCCCGACCGTGGATGCGATGCTGATAAGGATGATTCCGTCCACAGACCCGAACAGTAATCCCGCAAGCGGCCCGAGGATAATCCCCGGGAAGGTGAGGAGCACCAAGGCGATGTAGATTAAGAAAAAGACGACCGGGCCCCAGATCCCAAGGGTCGGCATCCATTGTTGAATCTCTGCAAGCTGGGTCCCCACCCCTGAATAATTAGCAACAGCAAACAGGGCGATGATCACGATAACGAGAAGGACGGGTTTCCACCAATCACGCCGACCTTTATGCGGTGATTCTTGTGCAGGTGTACTCGAATCCTGCGTCATTTCAGGAGAGCCCCTCCACAGGACGACCCATGACCGGCGGTGCAGCCAAAACAGTGGGTACCAGTGACGATCTTGCGTTTTGAGAGCGCGGCTGGATTGAAATACTTGACATGGCGAGGAACTGAGGTGTCGACCGGGAGTCGCTGCGCAAGGTTAAAATCACAATCATATAAAGTTCCATCCCAGCCGACCTCGATTTGGCTGCGGCACATGAGGCGCTCCACGGTCACAGGGTTGAACGAATCCTTCAACAGCTTCCGATACGCTTCCTCCTGGTGTGTGGCTTTTAGATGCGTTAAGAAACGCCCAATAGGCATGTTCGTCAACGTCAGTAGATGAGAGAATCGGATGCCAAAATTCTTCAGAAGCTCCCGATGGTAATCCTGCTCCAAGACGGTTTGCTCTGGAGGAAGCACCGGTTCCAAAGGGTTAAACATGAGGTTCAACACGAGCGAGTCTGTCCCATACCCGACATCATTTAAGACCGTGAGTGCCTCGATGCTTTGCTCAAAGATGCCTTCACCGCGTTGCAGTCGCACCTCCTCCTCGAGATAGCAGGGCAGGGAGGCTATGAGCTGGATGTTATTATCAGCGTAGAACTGCGCCATCTTTTCCACACCGATATCATGGAGAACCGTGAGATTCGTACGAACCTGCGTCGGATAGTCTTTCTCGCGCAACGCAGAAATAAATTTTATGAAACTCGGGTTCATCTCAGGCGCTCCGCCGGTGATATCAACGAGAGCGAACGGATATGCCGCTGCCGCAGTAAGCACCTGCATCATGGTCTCCCAGGACATCATCTCCTTCCGATTGGGTGAGGCGACCAGGTGGCAATGGCGGCACTCTTGGTTACAACGCAACCCGATGTTAACCTGAAGAGTATTTAAGGAGGTCTCCGACAGTTCCTGTCCTATCGTTTCCATAATCTTTTTGTCAAACTCGTTCATACCGTACACCTACAAGGCATGGTGTCTCAATCTACGAAAATTTATAAAGTTTACCGTTCGTCCCTGATATAAAACCTGACGAGACGATCAGGAGAGACGCCGAGGAGATAGAGCATACGGATCGTCCAGTTCCTGAAAGTACAGAGCACGACCCCCTCTCGCTCCCATCGACGAGGGGAGGTAACCACGCGTTCTCGTAGCAAAACGATCTTACCACCCGTTCGTCTGATGCGCCGCATCAGCTCTACATCCTCCATGAGCGGCGTCTCCTTGTAACCATGGATTACATCGAAATATGATTTTCGAAGGAAAATCACTTGATCACCAAAAGGGACCCTCGTAAGTCGGGAGCGGAAAAAAATCAGAAATGAAAGTACTTTATAGATGAACCTTGAAGAATCAATGGAATGATTGAACGCTCCGCCGACGAGGAGCTCATCACGGAGCGCCGCCTCGATACATTGCAGTGCGTTCGTTGGAAGGGAGGTGTCAGCATGGAGAAACAAGAGGATATCCCCGGTCGCAGCCGCAGCACCCTGGTTCATTTGATGCCCGCGTCCAGGTTTCGATGAAAGCCGTATAATATCATCCTCTTGAATTGTCTCCAAGGTATCCTGCGTCGAGCTACCGTCGACCACGATCACCTCATAAAACGGGGGGTTCTTCAATGTTTTCAACTGTTCAAGGCGTTCAATAATGATCTCCCGCTCATGCAGGACAGGGATTACGATCGAGACCTTAGATCGAATGACCGGTTCGGCCTCGTTCATAGGGTTTCAAGGATGCGCGTGAGGTACTGGTAGAATTTCCCCACCGAACTGATGGTGAGATTTTCCTCAGGCGAGTGTGGGTTTTTCACGGTCGGACCAATGGAGATCATATCCATCCCAGGGAATTTCTCGCCGATGATGCCGCATTCCAGCCCCGCGTGGATCGCCTCGATTTTCGGCTCTTGCTTGAACATGTCCTGGAAGGTCTTTTTCGCAAGCGAAAGGATCTTTGACTGTAGGTCCGGCTTCCAGCCTGGGTAGGCCTTCTCTTCCGTTATCTTGGCGCCTGCGAGCACCGCGATCGCTCTGATACGGTCCCGCATGTCCTGCAGCTCTGATTTCACAGGACTGCGTGAACTCATGATGATGACTGCGTTCCCCTCTTTCAGCGAGACCACCGCGAGGTTGGTTGATGTTTCCACCAGCGTCTTGAGGTCATAGTTCATCAGATACACGCCATGGGGCAATCCGTGCAGAAGGTTCAGGAGCTTTTCCTTGGACTGTTTATCCAGGATGCTCTTGAGTGATTCACAGGGTTCCACGGTCACTTTCATGTTCGGGTCGATTGGCTTGTATTCATCCTTGATTTCCTTTACTCTGGTGTTCACCTCTGCGGTGAACATGGCTTTGTCTTTCTTGTCGACCAAGAGCTTTGCGTACGCTTCACGGGGAATCGCGTTGTGCTTGTCCCCGCCTTTGATGTCCGCGAGGTGGAACTCGATCTTCTGTGATACCTCCCAGAGAATGCGCGTTAAAAGTTTAATGGCGTTGCCGCGCTGTTCATGGATGTCGACGCCGGAATGGCCGCCGCGTAGCCCGGTAAGTTTCACGGTGATGCTGTCCATTCCGGTTGGGGCGGCTTGCATCTTGAGCGGTACTTCTATGGTCGTGTCCCCACCGCCTGCGCACCCGACCGTGATCACCCCGAAATCCTCGCTGTCGAGATTCAGCATGATCTTGCCGGTGAGCATGTCCGGTTTGATTGCGAACGCACCAGTAAGGCCGGTCTCTTCGTCCACGGTGAAGAGGACCTCGAGCGGCCCGTGCTTGGCTTTCGTGTCCTCGCACAGGGCGAAGCCCATCGCGATGCCGATCCCGTTGTCGGCACCAAGGGTAGTGCCGTCTGCGGTCAGTAGGTCTCCCTTGATTTTTAACTTAATGGGGTCCTTGGTGAAATCGAAGGCTATGTCGCTGTTCTTCTCGCAGACCATATCCATGTGGCCCTGCAGTATCACGGTCGGTTTCTTCTCCATGCCTTTGGTCGCTGGTTTGAGGATCACAACATTACCTACTGCATCCACCCTGGTCTTGAGTCCTTGTTGTTTCGCGAAGGTAAGGATGTAGTCCCGGATTTTCTCTTCATGTTTTGAACAGCGGGGGATCTTTCTGATCTGATCAAAATGTTTCCATACGATTTGTGGCTCTAAACTTTCTATTCCTGGCATAACGCGCCTCTCCCTTTTTTTGGTCAGGGCCTGGTAACACACTAACCCCTACTAAAGGTTTGTTATATAAGGCTGTATCAGAGGAAGGTGAGGGATAATTTATTTAATCCCCGAATGTTTACCGAGGAAAACGAAGGATGAAGCCTATGGATTGGGGCATGAAGAACCGGTTGTCACGCATCATAAAACCGAAGGACGGGCGGACCGTGATGCTCGCGGTCGACCACGGGTATTTCATGGGACCTACCTCTGGGCTTGAGAGGTTGGACCGTATGGTGAACCCGCTGTTACCGTGGGTGGATACGTTGATGCTCACCAGAGGGGCGCTGAGAAATTACGTTAATCCCACCGTGGATGTCCCTATCGTGTTGCGGGTCTCTGGAGGGACCAGCATCATCGGTAAGGAGCTCTTACATGAAGGAACTGTAGTCTCAATAGAGGACGCGATTAGGCTCAATGCCTCCGGTGTCGCCTATTCAATTCTCGTCGGGGCTGAGTTTGAACGTGATACGATCCTTGGGCTCACCCAGTACATCGACGAGGCAGAGCGGTACGGCATCCCAGTGCTTGCAGTGACCGCGGTCGGAAAAGACATGGTCCGGGACGCCCGGTACATGAGCCTTGCCTCACGCATGGCGGCGGAGCTGGGTGCGCATGTCGTGAAGACCTACTATGTGAAGGATTTCGAAAAGGTCATCGAATCCTGCCCGGTGCCAGTGGTGATTGCTGGCGGGAAGAAGCAGCCCGAGCAGGAGGCACTACAGATGGCATACGATGCGATCCATGCTGGTGCGATCGGAGTGGACATGGGCCGTAACATCTTCCAATGCGCCGACCCGGTAGGCATGGTCAAAGCAATCCAGGCAATCGTGCATAAGAATGCGACTCCGAAAGAGGCGCTCGCCGTATTCCATTCTAGAAAAAAATAAGTGCACTCCCTGTGCATCTCTGTTTTCCTTCTTGTCTTATCCCGAAATTACTTCCTCCTAGAAAAAAACAATATCGATTCAGCTCCAATGAGGAAGCTGAACCAACAGAAAATACGATGGATCATCAAACAGATCGACAAACAAGAGCTCTCCACCTACAGAATCGCTAAAACCCATAATATCACACCCAGATGGGCCAGAGAACTCCACCACCAATTCCACACCATCTACCACTACCCCTACCCCAAGAAACCAGGAAGAAAACCCAAACCAGTGACCGACCAGGAAAAACAGATCGTACTTGACGTACGTAGACAACATCCACTCGCAGCAGTCACCCTGGAGAAGATCCTCGCAGAACAAGGGATCCGCATCGGCCACAACAGGATCCATCACATCCTCAAAGAGGAAGGACTCGTGAAAGACGAACCACACAAACAACGACGACGAACCTGGGTACGCTACGAACGACGATTCAGCAACAGCCTCTGGCACGCAGACTGGTTTGAAGAGCACTGTGAGCAGATCATCCTCTTCGAGGATGATGCCTCACGGTTCATCACAGGCTTTGGCGTATTCCAGAATGCAAACATGAAGAACTCCAACCAAGTGCTCCAGCAGGCTATCACCACCTACGGTAGACCCAAACAGATGATGACAGACCACGGTACACAATTCACCTCGCTCTCCAGGGAAAGCTGCCCGGACCCCCAGGAGAACATGTTCCAACAGCTATTGAAACAACACGGGATCCTCCATATCAAAGCTAGGGTGAAACACCCGCAATCCAATGGAAAAGTAGAACGAGCTGGACAAACCATCGAACAGCTACGAAAACACTTCCCCAGTTGGGATGACACAGTGCATTACTATAACTTTCAACGGCCTCACAGCAGCCTTGAAAATGGACACCTGAGAACGCCTTACCAGGCGTTTCAGGATAAAATGAGAGAGAAAGACTTAAGGTGAGATCATGGTTCTGAAAAACCAGAAGGAAGTAATTTCAGGATATCACACTCTGTTTTCCTTCTCGATATCTTTAAATAAAACCTGCTATTACGTAGGGCGAGGAGGCAACCAGTATGGACCTAGTATCGATATTGATCATCTTAGTAATCGTACTCATCATCTTGATTGTCCTGTTCACCTTCTGGGGTATCTACAACAGGATAATCCGGGCAGAGAACCGTATCGATAACGCCTGGGCGCAGATCGACGTGCAGCTCAAACGACGAGCTGACCTAATTCCGAACCTTATCGAAACCGTGCGCGGGTACATGATGCACGAGCGCGGCACCATGGAGGCCGTGACCAAGGCGCGCGCCGCGATCATGAGTGCAAAGACGCCGCAGGAGAGCATGGATGCAAACAATATGCTTTCCGGAGCGCTCAAGAGTCTGTTTGCGGTAGCGGAGAACTACCCGGACCTCAAGGCGAATCAGAACTTCCTCCAGCTTCAGGACGAGCTCACCCACACCGAGGACAAGATCGCGTACTCTCGGCAGCACTACAACGACTCCGTGTTGTACTACAACAATGCGATTGAGACGTTCCCAGGGAACTTCTTCGCCAACATGATGGGGCGTAAGGCACGAGAGATGCTGCAGATCCCCGAGGAATCCAAGGCGGTACCCAAGGTATCATTCTAAGTGGAACCCCCGGTTCTGAGACTATGGAGCAGCGGCCACTCATCGTTGAGGAGCAGATAAGCAGAAACAAGCGAGACACCGTGCTTATTTGCATGTTCATGGGTCTGCTCCTCCTTAGCGTCATTCTCGCGATTAGTCTCATATTTGGCATCCCTCTTCTGTATGCTTTTCTGCTTGGGCTCCCAATCGTCATCTTCTACATCCTCATCACGTATGCATTTTCCATTCAAAGTGTGATATCAGCGGCACGGGCGCGTCCAGCAAATCCGAACAACAGGGATGAAAAACTCTTGATCTACAAGGTCGACGAGATGGCGGTGGCCGCAGGATTACCCACCCCTAAGGTGTATGTGCAGGATTCTCGTGACATCAACGCATTCGCGACCGGACACAAACCTGAGGATTCCATCATCTGCGCAACGACTGGGGCTATCCAACAGTTGGACTCTGAGGAGCTCGAGGGCGTGATTGGTCATGAGATGAGCCACATCATGAACAGGGACACTCTCGTGATGACAGTGACGGTGGGGGTCGTCGGTGCGATCGCGCTGATCGCAGAAATCGTTCTGTACTCTCTTTTCTGGGGTGGCGCTGGAGGGAGGCGGGATGACCGTGGCGGAGGCGGTGGCATCCTGATCCTCGTTGGAATCGTCTTTATCATCCTTGCGCCTATCTTCTCACGGCTCACGTACCTCGCGATATCCAGGAGGAGGGAATACCTGGCTGACGCTGACGGTGCGTACCTCACCAGGAACCCTGAAGGCCTTGCTAAAGCGCTTGAAAAGATCAAGGCGGACATTCCGGATGACCCGAAGGGGTCCAAGACTGTGGCGCCCCTCTATATCGTCAACCCCTTCAAGAGAGCATTACGTGACTCCTTATGGTCGACCCATCCTCCCATTGACGAACGCATCCGCAGATTACGTTCAATGTAAAAAAATAAAAAGAATTTTTTTAGAACCCTTCGATGGATTTCTCCGGCAAGAATTTCTCCTGTTGGATCTTCTTGATGCGCTGCTTGATGACTTCCGTGAGGGAGTCCGCGATCCCGTCCAGATGCTCGTCAAGCTCCTTGAGCGTGTACCGTTTGGTCGCAAACCCCTCCTTGAACGATTCCTCGTCCTTGACCAGATCGATGTACAGCTGCTCTGCATCCAGGTTGTGATGCTCGCCGTCGATGCCGATGTACAACCGGGCGTCGTTGACAGCGATGTCGATGTGCTTGGCGCTGTTGTACGACTCCAGCTCACAGAACACCCCTCGTTTCCGTAGCGCTTCGTACAACTTCAGCGCATGAGGCGCGGCCCGTTTCTCCCGTTGATGATGCAGGCAGAGCGGCTTGCCGAAATTCGTCATGGAGTAATCGTACTCTGATTTCGGCAGCTTCACATTGCAGACCTCGCAATAGTAACACTGTGAGCCGTCGTGTTTCAGGTCACGTTCGAGTTTCGCAAGCTTGATCAGGTTGTTTTCCTTCTCGATTTTGCTCTTGATGACACCCATCACGTCGGAGAGGGTCAACGGATCGACCGTGATTTTGTATTTCAGTTCGAGCAGCTTCGCGAGCTCTTGAACGAGGTCAAGCGGGATACTGCCTTGATATTTTTCGACGAAATTGTAGACAATCTCGTACGCCTTGTTGTCCTTGATTTTATCCAAAACCTGCATGATATGAAACGTATAACACTCGTTACAGACGACCTTTCCGTCTGGTAATTTCTTGTAGGTTGTCCAGAGTTTCTTACCGCAGCGTTCGCAGCTGAATAGTTTGTCCCATCCCATCGCTATCCCACGGAAACATATCGTATGCTTGTTTATAAATTTTGCAATCAAACGATTTTTGATGAAATATCGATAAAACCCAGTGTTTCTCTTGTTTAAATGTAACATTTATTCATCTTGATGACTGTAGGAAGCGGGAATCAACGAAAAGTAAATAAGGATTTAACCATTGGTTGTCGAGATTTCAGATGAACAACAGAACCGTTTTCCTCCTCATGCTTTTCATCCTTGTGGCTGTGCTTTTGCCGTCAGTCCATGCGGGTGACACCGGTGTCGTGGCGGACCAACAGTCTGTCACCGTAACCCTCACCGACAGAGGACTCTTCGTCACCGAGGATATCAAGGTCACGAACAACGCTTTGGAGAACACGACACTGCTTCGGTTCTGGTTGCAGCAAAACGCGCAGGACCTCACCGTCACCGCAGGGGCATCCAACGTGAACCTCATCCCGTTCACGCTCACCTCAGGCAACGTCAGGACTTGCAACCTCTCAGCAGTGAACCTGTCGATCCTGCCGGCACAATCCCTCTCGGTTCATGTCACCTACGATCTTGACTCCTCCGCGCAGATTTTCGAGCAGGCGCTGTTGTACGACACCACCCTGTACACGGTCACCTACAACGGTCAGACATTGTATCAGGGAGAGCACCTCATAGCACGAACCGACGGCACCAGCACCCTGCAGGTCCGCCTGTTCAAACCCACGGAAACTCCGCTCAGCATGACGGTCATCATCATCCTGTTCGTCCTCGTGGTCGCGGTCCTCGGGATATTGCTTTTCCTCCTTCAACGGCAACGGAGGGGAACCAAGAAGACCACGCTTGCGGAATCCGAGGAGACGCTCACGACCAAAAAAACCCTGCTGCTGTCCCTGCTTAAGGATCTGGAGAAGCAGTACCGTGCGAAAAGCATCTCCGATGAGACCTACAACAAGCTCAAGGACGAGTACAAACAGCAGGCGGTCGACACCATGAAGCGGCTCGACGACATGAAAAAATAGGCTCAGAAGTCAAAGATGCTTGGTTGAGTCTTCTCGTCCTTTGGCTCCTTCTGTTCTTCCTTCTTTGTTGTGTCCTGTAGCACGATTTCTTCTTGCTTCACATTGGTCTTCTCTGAGCACTCCAGGATCTCCTTCATCTTGTGCTGGTGCTTCTCCCCGAGGAGGTACCTCACCTCGCCTTCCGACAGATCAAGGGCCGTGATCATCTTGCACGCGAAACGGGTGTCGTTCCGAAACAGCATCTGGAAGGTAGGGAGAAATGCCTCTTTTGTCTTCCTCAGTGAGGCATGCGTGAGAGCCCCGAGTTTCCTTGCAACTCCGTCCCGTGTCATTCGCGGCGTCTGCAGGCTTTTCAGCTGCTTCATCCACACCGGGAAAGCATACTGCATATTCCCGTAGTTATGGGTTTTCGCGACGGAGACGCCGGCGCTCATGAGATCGCATCCGTACGACCACAGGTCGTAGTACTGACGTCGCTGCACCCTGCCAAAGAACACGTCCGCGAGAGAGACCGCCTCGTACCCTTTTGCGAGGTCTCCTGTGTCCAGGTACTCTCGTGGCAGGTTCTCGTCAATCCAGAGCAGCATCGTCTCCGGTGGCACGTCCACGTCACGGAGGCAATCCCTGCTCGCCTGCAGAGATTTCCCCTTGAACACCTCTCGGAGCGCATCGAACACCACGGTCTCTCGATCGCGATAGCCGAGAATATCGAGGGCATCCATGTCGAGCTGTTTTCTGTTAATCGCAAGGGACTGCAGGTCGTTGACCGCAGAGCGTATGTCTCCCTTCGAACGGTCCGCGATGGTCCGCAAGGCTTTGACATCCGCGGTGATGCCCTCATCGACGCAAATCCGTTTGAGAAGTTCAAGGTTCTGACTCGGGTTCACCTCATAGAACTGGATGAGCAAGGCGAGCTGCTTGAGGGGTTCGCCGCCGCCTTTCACGAGGTCATAGTAATCGTTGACGATGAGGACGATCGGTTGTTTGGTCTGTTGGATGGTCTCGACGATCGCCTTCTTTCCACCCCGGTCGCCAAGCTCGCCGCCGCCCTCAATTTTTTCATACAGGTTGTCCGCCTCGTCCAGGATGATGAGCTTGCGACCGCCCTCGCGGGACGGGCTGAAGTTCCCGAAGTCATCGAGTGTCTCGTTGACTGCTCCTGCGGTCGCGATTTTTTTGATGATTGCTTCGTTCCGCGCATCAGAGGCATTGAGCTCCACGACGGTCCAGTTGAAGTCATTGGCGAGCGCAAGGGCGGTGCTGGTCTTGCCTGTCCCTGGTTTTCCAGCAAGGACCACCGCGCGTTTTGAAGGGGTTTTACCTTCGTCCCATTTTTCCGCCCATTGACGAAGAGTCCTCACCCCGCGTTCATTACCGATGATCTCGTGCAGGTGTTTCGGCCGGTATTTCTCGGTCCAATCCTCCATGAAAACTCCATAGAAACACAGGGTATTTGAACATTTGTTTCGACATAAGCTTTTTATCAACCCTGTTTATATCTGTGTTCCCAAGCGGGGATGGCCCAGCCCGGTACGGCGTAGGATTGCTAATCCTATGGTCTCTGACCTCGGGAGTTCGAATCTCCCTCCCCGCGCT
>DATKKD010000094.1:0-3443 GCA_035543435.1 Thermoplasmatota archaeon | reverse complement strand
CGTCACCGTAACCGCAGACGACCACGACCTTGCCAGCAATCATGACGTCTGTACCCCGCTTGATCCCGTCCGCGAGGCTCTCCCTACACCCGTAATGGTTGTCGAACTTTGATTTTGTGACAGAATCATTCACGTTGAATGTAGGGAACAGTAGCTGTCCTGATTCCATCATCTGATACAAGCGGTGCACCCCGGTCGTCGTCTCCTCCGAAACACCCTTGATGCTGGACGCGATCCCTTTCCAATACTGTGGATCCTTTCTGTACGTCTTCTGCAGAAGGCCCATCAGCTCAGCGAAATCCTGGTTCTCCTTCGAATAGTCCTTCTTCAGCAAGGCAGGGTTCCGTTCGACCTCCACGCCCTTATGGACCATGAGTGTCGCATCACCGCCGTCATCCACGATGAGATGGGGACCAAGGCCCTTGCCGAAGTCAAGCGCCTGCTGCGTGCACCACCAGTACTCAGCCAGCGTCTCGCCTTTCCACGCGAACACGGGCACACCCGCCTTCGCGATCGAGGCTGCCGCGTGATCCTGCGTCGAGAAGATGTTGCAGCTCGCCCATCGCACCTGCGCCCCGAGCTTCACCAAGGTCTCGATCAGCACCGCCGTCTGGATGGTCATATGGAGACTGCCCGAGATTCGTGCGCCTCTCAAGGGTTTCTTTGGACCGTACTTTTCTCGAATAGCCATGAGGCCTGGCATTTCTTTTTCAGCGATCTCGATTTCCTTGCGCCCCCATGCAGCAAGACCGATGTTTTTCACTTTATAATCCTCTGTTTTCGTCACCATGGTTCTCTGATTCCTTCAAATCAACACGCTATATAAAACTATCCGCTTTGATGACCATTGCTAGGGGATAATTCGTCATATGTTTACTATTTTTATTGCAGAAAATATAAAAACCGGTGCATCATTTCTCATAGGGGGAAGGAATAACTACGACAAGGGCTAATATATTGAAAACGAGACTCTCCGTGATCACCGTTGTGGGGATGCTTCTCTCCACTATCTATATTGCAGTCCCCACCCAGTCTGTGTCACCTGCGAAACAACCTGATCAAGACATCTTCACACCCGCGGACCAGGGTGATCACTTCCCCTGCGGGACTGAATGGTGGACGATCCAAACAAACCTGAAGCTCGCGAATGGGGGTCATTGGGAGATTCTCATCGAGTTCGAATACTTGACCAACGCCACGAACCGCAGCGACTTGACCGGTTTCTTTCTCTTGATGTACTGTTTTAACAGGGACAACGGGGAAATGCTTGATTTCACCATAGGAGATACCAAAGGTCGTTCCGACAGAGTAATCCCGTTTTATTCCAAAAAGAACGTTATAGATTTGCAGTACAAAAACTGTACAATGAATGGACTCTATCCTACGTTTTCCACACATGTTGAAAATTATGACAAAAGCTTCATCATCGACTTACGTCTGAACGCAACCTCCTTGCCACATTGGGTGGCGCAAGATGCGACCAACGGGTATTTCCCCTGGGGACGCGGATGGGCGAGGTACGGATTCATCCCGACGTTAGCCACGATGGGCAATCTCACCATCGAAGGCACCACTTCGTCGGTAAGCGGCATCAGCTATTTCGAGCATGCGTGGGGGAACCTCACCTTCACTACCACAAAAACACCCCTGAAAGAATTCGTACAGAATCTCCGGTACACCTTGCCCTTCATGAAATGGTGCCTGTCCGGACGGTCCAACCCTATACTCATGGAACGGTCATTCAGCACGGACAACTTCTTCGGCTACGAATGGGTGTGGGCAACGTTCGAGAACGGATGGAGCCTGCAGGGCGGGATTTTCCATATGTTTGAATCCACTTCTGGGCCGATGTACGGGGAACTGTCCCTCACCCCGGACGGGGAAACATACTGGGATTTTGCTGATATTTCCATGAGGTATAATCGATGGGCCTACGTGCCAGAAACCGACGCCTACCTGCCTCTGGACATTGAATTAACCGCCGTGAAAGATGACATAAAGCTGCATTTGTTCATTAACATGACATCCGAACCATATCCTGGATGTGGCGTCTACCCTCGCTCGAGATTTACCTGCGGCCAAGGGGGTCTCTCATTGGTCGGGTTTGCGGAGGGGTATTGTAAAAACAATGAACAAAATATTTCCCTTCACGGCGAAGCCACCCTGGCCTCATACAGGCAATATCTCAGCATCAAATATAACTCACTAAAAATACAGCTTCTCCGTCCCCCGCAGGGACACGGGTTCAGCGTTGACCTGGTATCGGATCGGTTCGGCTTCGAGCTGTATTTTGAAAGGCTGGTGCTTCCGCCCCCAGATTATCACGTGTATATAAAACCAATCAGGGTCACACTCCCAGGGAAACCGTCTGACCAAACATACGACGGCCCCACCGTGTACGTCGGCGGTTCCGGGGCTGCTAACTACAAAACGATTCAGGATGCCGTGGACAACGCAAGCGCGGGCGACACCGTGTTCGTCTATAGCGGCGAGTACCGGGAAAACATCATCGTCGACAAGGCGATCAGGCTCGTCGGAGAGGACAAAAACAAGGTGATGCTGCATGCGGGGACCAAGGACGGCATCAAGACCGTCGCCGACGATGTCGAGATCACCGGCTTCACCATAGAGGCGGAGCTGGCCAACAGCTATGATGACGCGCCGATCTACCTTGCTTCCTCGGGAAATCACGTCCACGACAACAACCTCATCAAATCGGAATGGTACGGTCTCATCGCTTTCAACTCCTCCAATGACGTGATTGAGAATAACAGCATCATCGACAACGACATCGGCGTCTGGCTGTGTCGCACCGTCGGCTGTGTCGTTCGGTACAACAACATCTCCCTGAGCAACTATGTCGGCATCTGGCTGTGGCCGTACTCCAAGGGCAACACTATCTGCTGTAACAACTTCATCGGCAACGCTCGAAACGCGAGGAATTCCGATGTCACTACCCGAAACACCTGGTCTCATAACTACTGGGACGATTATGCCGGACTGAAGTTTAAACACATGGCCGACCTGAATGGAGACGATGTCGGAAACATACCCTATAAAATATCGAGATGGAACCGCGATTGGCACCCATTAATGGAACCCTGTCCCCTTGGTTTCACATAGCACACGATTGATATCAAGCAATTTTTTTTTTTTATTTTAATATCAATTTTGCGTCAATGACAACCAAAGAGTCCTCGTACACCATCACAGGGTTCAGATCCATCTGGTCGATGCGATCCATGAGGTCCTCCCCGAGCTTCGAGATCTTCATCACGAGGTCCACGACCAGTTCTTTGTTTGCCTTCATCCCCCGGAACCCCTCGAGCAGTTTCTTCCCCTTGAGCTCCTCGATCATTTGCCGTGCGTCGTACTCGTCGATCGGGACCACCCGGAACGAGACGTCCTTGTACAATTCCGTGAAAATCCCGCCGATCCCGCAC